>NZ_BAOX01000508.1:0-1872 GCF_000813105.1 Rhodococcus sp. BS-15
ACGGCACCACTGTGCCCATCGCCGCCAACGACCTCCGCCCACACATCCTCACCAAACCGAAACGATCCGGCATCATCGCCTACCCCAACCCACCCGACAACCACGACCCCGAAACAGAACCAACAGCCGAAGACACCGACACCCCACCCTTCTGAAGATCGAACTTTCGCGGAGGCCTGGGACCCATGCCGGCGCTCGCACCAAGGTAGGGAAGCCGAACCCAGGTGCACGAACTCGATTGACCGTCGACCATTGCCGAATGTCGACGCCGGTCCACACGGCCTGCAGAATGATCGTCGCTCGACGACCGGCATACTCGAGAAATGAGCAATCCACGTGCAGCCGCTCGCCCCAGAGCACTTACGTTGCACGGCCGCATCCGAGTGTTGACGATGAGCGTGGCAGCCCTGGCGGTCGCAGTGAGTGCTCTCGCGATCTATCTTGTCGCGGAGCAGGCCCTCCGCTCACAGATCGTGGACCGCGTGGAACGCAACAGCGACGCCATTATTGCCAGCGCGGCAACGGGGGTTCCGGCCAATCTGCTCGGCTTCGCCATCGAAGACACCGAGGGAACCGCGGTGAAGGTCGCCTTCGCGACGACTGACGGCACATTGGTGACGTCGACGAACGGCTCCGAGCCGTTCACCAATTCCAACGGAGTTCTGGACGATCCAGAAAGATCTGTCATCGACGGCACCACAGATAGATCCCTGCGTGAGGTGCGAGGTTATTACGTCTCTGCCAAACGCACCGACGCAGGCGAAACAATCATGGTGGCCGAATCGCTCAGCGCGGCGTCACCACTACTCGGCAAGCTCACGCTCGCCCTGGTCCTCGTCGGGGCGTTTCTCGTCGCACTGGCAGGTGTCGCCGGTGCCGCCGTCGCACGCACCGGACTCCGCCCGGTCAGGCGACTGCGGGCCGGTACCGAACGTGTTGCCCGCACAGGAGATTTCGAGCCCATCGACGTCAACGGTGACGATGAACTGGCATCACTGGCCAACAGCTTCAACGAGATGTTGGCCTCCCTGTCTCGTTCGCGCGCACGGCAGGGTCAGCTGATCATCGATGCCGGCGCGGAACTGATGGAGCCGCTGACAGCCTTGCGCACCAACATCGATCTACTGATGTCGCTCGACCGGCCGGACACTCCGGATATGCCGGAAGACCAGCAGAACCGATTGCGCGTCGAGGTCATCGCTCAGATGGACGTCATCATCGGGCTGGTGCACGACCTGGTCGACCATGCCCGGGAGCCCGCGCCTACCCCGCAGTGACGCGTGCGTCAGGGTGCGCAGTGACGGCCGAGAACCGCAGCCGATCAGGACGAGAGCCGCACACCGGTCAGCTGTTCCGAGGCCTCCCACAGGCGACGCGCATCGTCCATCCTGCGCATCGGCTTCCACATGGCGACCTCGGTCGGTGGCCCGCCGATGAGTCGCTTCGGGCCGAAGAACTGATCTCCATGCGCGTCAGTACCCGCAGCCGCAACCAATCCCGGCTGCGCTGCGCTGTCCACAGTGCCCGCAATGCCGACGCGGGCGAGAACGCCGATCAACCGTCTGCCGGCCGAGTCTTTCGGCCGGCCCAATCCCGGCTGTGCCGCAAGCAGATTGGTCGGCGAAACTCCCGGGTGAGCGATGTTGCTGGTGATTCCCCAGCCGCCTTCGCTACTACGAGCCTCGAGTTCGCGTGCGAACAGAGCCACCGCGAGCTTCGATTGGACGTAGGCCTTCATGACGTCGTACGACCGCTCCCAGTTGAGGTCGTCCCAATTGATGGTCCCCGACCGTGCCGCAATGCTCGTCTGATGGGTGACCCGCGCATTACCTTTCCGCAGCAGCGGCAGCAGACCTAATGGGACTTGATCGG
>NZ_BAOX01000507.1:0-1883 GCF_000813105.1 Rhodococcus sp. BS-15
GCGCGGGCGCCGCGTTCGCGTCGGCAGGAGGGCTGGCATCTGATGACGCGGGTGGCGACGTCGCCACCCCGGTCGTCATCGACGACGAGCACGGCCGCGTTGCGTTCTACGGCATTCCGTATCTCGAGCCCGAAACCACTCGCCTCGAACTCGACGTTCCCACTGCGCGTACCCATGCCGACGTGCTCGGTGCCGCGATGGATCGGGTGCGCGGCGACCTCGCGACGAGAAGCGAGGCAGGGCAACGCGTTCGCTCCGTCGTGCTCGCCCACGCTTTCATCGTCGGCGGTGAGGCGACCGGGTCGGAGAGGTCGATCTCCTCCGGCGGTATCGAAACTGCGCCTGCGTCGGCGTTCGACGGGGTCGACTACGTGGCGCTCGGACATCTGCATTCGCCCCAGACCCTCACCGATCGGGTGCGGTACTCCGGTTCGCCCCTGCCCTATTCGTTCGGCGAGCGGTCGCACCACAAGGCGGTGTGGATTCTCGAACTCGACGCGAACGGGCTGGGCAGCGTCGAGCGAGTGGACCTGCCGGTGGTGCGCGGGCTCGCCCGCATCGAAGGCACGGTCGAGGAATTGACAACGGACACAGCATATTGCGAGTTCGAGGACCATTACGTCTCCGCCGTGCTCACCGACGAGGTACGTCCGGTCGACGCAATGCGCCTGCTGCAGCAGCGTTTTCCGCACGCTATCCACCTGGAATGGCGTCGCCCGGAGGGATCCGGAGAGCTACGCTACCGCGACCGTGTGCGCGGCCGCAGCGATCTCGACATCGCCACCTCGTTCGTGACGGACATGCGCAGCGTGCCGACGGCAGCGGAGTCCGCGCTCCTGGCTCGTGCTCTGGCCTCCGTGCAACGCGAGGCCGAGGCCCTCCGCGGGACGGCCACCACAGCCGACCGCGGTGCTGCATGAGACTGCATTCGCTCGAGATCAGCGCCTTCGGTCCCTTCGCGGGCACCGAGACGGTGGACTTCGATGCGCTGGGAGCCGACGGGCTCTTCCTGTTGCACGGTCACACCGGAGCCGGCAAGACGACGGTGCTCGACGCCGTGGCGTTCGCGCTGTACGGAACAGTGCCCGGAGCTCGTCGCGAGGGCAAGCGGCTGCTGTCCGATCACGCGGCCAAGGGTGCGGTGCCACAGGTGACGTTGGAAGCGACACTCGGTGGGCGGCGCATCAGAATTGTGCGCAGTCCGGAGTTCCTGCGGCCCAAGCTCCGAAGCACGGGCACCACCAAGCAACACGCCAAGGCCAGTCTCACCTGGCTCGACGGCCGCGGGCAGAACCTCACCCGGCTCAATGAGATCGGTGACGCCGTCAACGCGCTGCTCGGGATGAGTGCCGACCAGTTCTTTCAGGTGGTGCTGCTGCCGCAGGGTGAGTTCGCGCGCTTCCTCCGAGCCGACAGCGACGAACGCGGAAATCTGCTCGAAAGACTTTTCGACACAGGCAGATTCGGCGACGTCGAAGAGTGGTTCGCGCAGCGTCGCCGGGAGCTCGCTGCCGAGCTCTCCGACGCTCACCACGCCATCGACATCATGCTCGGCCGGGTGTCGCAGGCATCGGGAGTGCCCGAGCCCGCGGGCGAGGACGGCGAACAGCCGGACCCCCTCGAATGGGCGGCCGATGTCCTCGACGATGCCCGGCAGAATCGGACCCTCGCGCAAGGTCGGGCGGTGCTGATCGACGCGGCAGCTCGGCGTGCGTCGGCAGCTCTGACGAAGGCCACCATCGTTGTCGATCTGCAGCGGCGACGAGCTCTCGCCGAGGGGCAACTCGCACAATATCGGGAGGGCGAGACGGCGCGAGCAGCGCGCAGAACCGAGCTCGCCGATTCCGCGGCCGCCGGACCGATCGCGGACACTGCCGCAGACC
>NZ_BAOX01000506.1:0-1883 GCF_000813105.1 Rhodococcus sp. BS-15
GGGTTCGGTCCGGAGGCGGCGTTCGACCGGGAGGCGGCGTGCGCCGGTCCGGCGCGCCGTGCCGTCCGTAGCGATCGTCGTCGTTCACGGATCGACTGTAACCGTCGTCGCGGGAACAGCGGTCTTCCTCGACGTCCGATTCACGGGAGCCACGACAGATGTTCGCGCAGGAGGGCGTAACCGACGAAGGCGACGATGTCGATCAGAGCGTGCGCGATCAGCAGTGGCCACAGTCTGCCGGTGCGCTGCCAGTAGCGGCCGAACACCAGACCCATGAGGAAGTTTCCGACTCCACCGCCCACGCCTTGATAGAAGTGATAGCTGCCGCGCAGCAGCGACGAGCACAGCAGGGAGGCGTTCTCGCTCAGACCGAGTCTGCGAAGGCGAGAGATCAGGTACGCCACCACGATGATCTCCTCGGCGCCGGAGTTGGCCAGCGCGTACAGGATCAGTGCAGGCACGCGCCACCAGTGGTCGTCGAGGGCGCTGGGAACGACGTTCAGATTGAATCCGAGCGCATTGCCCACCAGATACAGCGCCAGGCCGGGCAGCCCGATCAGTGCGGCCAGTCCGACGCCGTGACCGAGGTCGATCTTCAGTCGCGGCCGGGCCAGCCCGATCGCTCGGGGTGCCAGATCGGCTCGCCACAGCAGATACAACCCCAGGGCTCCCCAGGCGCTCAGTCGCAGAATGCTCAGCAGCTGGAACAGTAGATCGATGAGGCTGAAGCTCGACCGCGACGAGTTCAGCGCCACGGTCTGATCGGACAGGGCAGCGGTCTGCAGCGCGTCCTCGACGAGCGAGAGGATGCTGCTCATACCGCTCAGGCCGAACGTCACCAGCAGGACGATCGCGATCTCGACCTTGATGGTGGTGCGTTCGCGGGCATCGGGCGTGGGAGCCGTGCTCGCGGGCGGCGGTGGCGTCAACCAGCTCTTGAAGTCGATCACCGCACGAGTCTGCCCTGTTTCGTGCAGTGAGGTGTCAGCCTCGGGCCCGTAGGCCGTTCAGAAACGGGCAGCCGGCGAGAACGCGCAGCGCGCGACTGAGCGAGAGGACGTCCTCGACGGGCTCGGCGAATCCGAGCCGGACGTCGTTGTCGCCGCATTCGCCTTCGATCCGCAGCCGAATCCCGTAGCGGTCGATGCCGAGCGGCCGGATTCGACCCTGCCGCAGCGACGGCGGGAGCGTCGGGCCAATTGGGCGAGCAGGTCCGGGTGGTCGGAGTCGAGGTGCTCGAGCCAGCTGGTCTCCATTTCCCAGAAGGGATCGGGCTCGGCGGCCAGCAACGTGTCGACGTCGACAGGCTCCGCTCCGGTGCTGTCGGCGACCACGGCGGAGGTGACGATCAGCCGCATCAGCGACGTGGTGTGGCCGACGTCGAGCAGGGCCGGATGCGGATGTTCGGCGGCCACCGCTCCGGCCATGGGCCGCATCAGCGATTCCGGAACCGGGCGGAGATCGCCGCGAAGCCACACCAACGATCGCACCGGTTCACGCAGAGCGAGCGGCGCGTGATCGGTGAGTTCGAGGACGGCGGGCGTTGCGGCACGGGAGGACTGCCAGGTGACCGCGCTGTGGAGGGAGTCGGTGGGGACGGCGATGATCATCTCCGTTGGGTCGCAGGTGGTGCAGGGATGTGATCACCGGGTCGCTGCCGTCGATGGCCAGGCTGCGCCATCGGCGCGCATGCAGGCACTGCGCACGCGTTCGGCAGTGGTCGGTCCGGTGGTGGTTGCGCCGAGCATGGGTTCCTCCGATGCGATCGGTCAGACGAGTAGGTGAGGCAAACCTAAGTTAGCGCGGTGTGGCGAGGATCGCAAGGCCGTGCCCGGGAGTGGAGCCCGCGGAACGACCCAGGCCACAGGAGTGGAGCCCGCGGA
>NZ_BAOX01000505.1:0-1890 GCF_000813105.1 Rhodococcus sp. BS-15
GGGGCGTTGGCAGCATCGGGAAACGGCTCACGGACGCAATCGGACTCGATGATTCGCTCCGCCCACATCGTCGAGTTCTCCATGAATTCGCCTGGCCACAGATGAGTCCACTGCATTCCGGACTGCTCGACCGCTACCGAGATCGGGTGCCACCAGTTCTCCGGTGGGCCGGCGAGATCGACGACGTGCCTGACTCCGGCATCGCGGGCGAGTTCGAGCACAGGTGCGATCGTGTTCGGATACGGAGCCAGATAGATCTGATCGACGCCGACCAGGGCGTCGGGCAGGGAATCCAGCCGGCCGAGGAACCCCTCGGCGATCTCCACGCCCGCTGGCAATCGTGCGCGCGAGGATGGTTGGTCAACGCACGCACGTCGGTCCGACCCGCGGCCACAAGGTGGTCGACGACCATACGGCCGATATTGCCCGTGGCACCGGTCACCAAAATCGTCATGCCGTACAGTGTACGGCATGACGATTGTTGGCGGGAAGCGACGAAATCGGCTCAGCTGACGCGAACTGCCTGCTTTCGAGACTGGCCGCATTGCAGCAGGATTCGGACGGCTGCCGGTGTTCCGTCGAGAGATGTCACGATGTCGTTGCGCATCTGTGCTGCCGCGCCTGCCACCTTGTCGAGCGATGTCACTGCGGGGTCGAGTGTCGCGGTGATCTCGACGACTCTCTGCCCGCGGTCGGACACCGAACGGCCGGTTGCCGATACGACACCTTCGTGAGTGGCCAGGGACTTCGCCGCGCTTCGGGCAGCCGTGCCCAGGTCGACGCTGAGCCGACCGTCGACATCCGCATCCGCTGTGGAGGCGAATGCGACGGTGCCGACCGAACGGCGCGGCAGGTGCGCGAGTAGCCACCACAGCCCGAGCAGAACGAGGACGATGGCGGCTGCTCCGAGAGCCCAGGGCCACCAGCCGGCGTCGACGGTGGTGTCGACGAACGCCGCGTCGAGACGTTCGCGCCCGGGGAGCTTTCCGCGCTCCCAGGCGATCGCTCCGCCGCCGAGGGCGATCAGGGCAAGGCCGACGACGGCGGTGCTGGTTCGGTCGACCGAAGCGGTAGCGCGTTTCATGAGGCTTGTCCTGTCGTTCGCACTCGGGTGCGGACCTTCGGAGCCGACGCGAGTGGGCGGAGAGCGTCGTCCACGGAGGTGACGACGGAGGACTTCAGCTCCGAGGTGTCCGTGCCGGCGACGGTGTTCACGGCGACGGTGACCTTCTTGTTGCCGGCCTTGGCGGTTGCGGAATCGACGCCGACGCTGTCGAGAGCGGCGGTGCGGGCAACGGCTGCGACGTCGCCCTTGCGGAGCCAGACGTCCTGCTCGGAGAGGGCGCGGTGGGTGCGTCGGCGTGGACGAATGGCAACGAAGACGAGAATGAACCCGACGACGACTGCGGCGATTCCTCCCGGCAGCATCCACGACTGCGCGGTGAGTCCGTCCAGGTTCGTGGCGGCGGGGCCGACCCACTCGGGGCCGTCGATGGCACCGAGGTTCAGCAGCGCCTCGCGGCCGAGGACGACTCCGGCACCGATGAGGACGAGTGCGAACAGAATTGCGGGTACGGCTGCGGTGGGGTTCGCAACCGGCTTCTTGCTTGCCTTCTCGATCATTGCACTCTCCCTTCTTCATGGGTGGCCTCGGCGGGCACGCATTGAACGGTGACGTCGACGCGGTCGACGGTGTAGATGCCCAGTTCGGACAGGTCCCGTGCCACAGCGGCGCGAACCTTCGCGGCCACCGTCGCCAGCGGCGAGGGCCAGGTGACCGCCACTGCGACCTGTGCGCGAACGCGGGAGCCGCTGATCGTCACGTCGGCCTTGGGCAGGTCACGCCCACCGAGGACGCGTAGTCCCGGCTGGGGCCCGGCGACCGCGTCG
>NZ_BAOX01000504.1:0-1901 GCF_000813105.1 Rhodococcus sp. BS-15
GCTGCGCGGCGTCGCGTCGCCACATCTTCAGCGCTCGGGCGGGCGAACCCTGCACCGAGGGAGCCGCGACGACCGTCGCCACGCCGGTGACGCGAGCCGGCAGCAGGTTCAGAACGTCGTCGATTCGTGCTGCGGCCCAACCGAAGCGCAGATATTTCGGAGACCGGTAGCCGACCATCGCGTCGAGCGTGTTGCTCGCTCGGTAGGCCAGAATTCCCGGCACCCCGGCCAGTGCTCCCCACACCAGCACTCCGACAGTTGCGTCGGAGGTGTTCTCCGCGATGGACTCCAGTGCGGCGCGCGCGAGGCCGTCGGAGTCGAGTGGTTCCGGATCTCGACCGCACAGTGACGGTAGCAGTGCGCGTGCGCTCTCGAGGTCGTCGTTGTCGAGGTGGTCCGCCATCTGCCGGCCCACCTTCGCCAGGGACGTGCCTCCGAGCGCGGCCCAGGTAGCGGCCGCGACCAGAGCAACCTCAGTGGGTGCACCTGCACGACCGGCCACGCGACTCGACCCGACGCCGAGTGCGGTCACCGAGCCGATCAACGCGACTGCGTGGACGACGCCAAGAGCCCGGCTGTCGCGATAGAGGACGTGTTCGACGCGCAGTGCTGTGGTGCCGAATCCTGCAACCGGGTGCCAGCGTTGTGGGTCTGCGAACACTCGATCGAGGCCGTAGCCGACCAGTAAGCCGATCGCTCGGGGGTGTGTCCACATCCCACGAATCTTGCCAACTGCGCACCCGGCGCAGGAATTCGGTATGCCGGACTCAGCGCTGGCGGTACGCGCCCGCCAGCTGGCGACCGCTGAAATTCATGTCGTTTCCGTCGTTGAGCAGTGCAATTGCCATTCCTACGAAGCCGACCGTTGCCATTACGAACAGTGTCATGATTCCCCCAGAATCTCGTGTGGATCCGCCAATGCGGACTTGTCTGTAACAGATTGTTACCCCTATGTTCGCCGATTCCCACTTCTTTGAGGTCGGCGTCACGTGTGTCCGTCATCACGAGACGGCCGTCTCATCGGAACGTCCAAATGCCAACGGCCACCGACACTCTCGGACTGTGCTGATCTACTGTGGTTTCTGTTGCACAGCAAAGAGATGCTGTTCGTCGGTCACGACCGATCTGAGGAATTCGTCGACCACCTTCACCCTCGCCAGACCGGTCAGCTCTCGCGGCACCACGGTCCAGTAGGTTCGCTCCACCGAGACGACTCCGGGCAGCACCGACGTCAGAGCGTCGTCCGGTTCGCCGATGTAACTGGGCAAGGGCGCGATTCCCACACCGGACCTCGCGGCGATCCACTGACCGGTGATGTTGTTGGTCTGTATCCGTGCACGCCCGTCGGGAAGGATGGCGTCCAGTATTCGCAGTGGCGCAACGTCGAGCAGAGCGTCGACATACGAAATGAGAGTGTGTTCTCGCAAATCCTCGACGGTGTCGACAGGGGGCGTCGCAGCGAGATACGGTGCGGCAGCGTAGAGCCCGAGGGAGTACGTCGCCAGCCTGCGAGTCACCACGAATCTCGGCGATGGCCGTTCCAACGTGATCGCGATATCGAACTCCCTGGTGGCCAAAGAATTGTGCTCCGTGGCGGTGACCAACTCGATGTCGAGATCGGGGTGCTTGTCCCTGAGCAGCCCCAGTTTGGGCGTCAGGACGAATGCCCCGAACCCGTCCGGAGCCGCGATACGCACGGTCCCTCGCAACGATCCGGTGTCGGAGGTCTGATCCTCGAACGCGGCGATGAGTGTCGATTCGACGGTCTCCGCGTATCCGACGAGGCGTCGACCCGCTCGGTGAGTCGCCAGCCCGACGGTGTCCTGTCGAACAGGCGCTGCCCGGCCGATTTCTCGAGCGCCGTGATGCGCCGACCGACGGTGGTGTGGTCCACCCCCGAG
>NZ_BAOX01000503.1:0-1902 GCF_000813105.1 Rhodococcus sp. BS-15
CGGGTGGACGACCGGCCGGACGCAAGGCCGAAGACGGTCCCGAGGTGGTACTCGGTCGCAACCCGGTGGTCGAGTGCCTGCGTGCAGGAGTGCCCGCCACCGCACTGTGGGTTGCCGTCGGTACCGACAGCGACGATCGACTCAAGGAAGCCGTGCAGCGGGCGGGCGATGCGCGGATCTCCATCCTCGAAGTTCCCCGCTCGGATCTGGACAAGCTCAGCGCCAACGGACTGCACCAGGGCCTGGCCCTGCAGGTGCCGCCGTATCGCTACGCGCACCCCGACGATCTGATCTCGAACGCGCGCACGCACCAGGAGCCGGCTCTGCTCGTCGCGCTCGACAACATCACCGACCCGCGCAACCTCGGTGCCGTCGTGCGATCGGTGGCTGCCTTCGGCGGCCATGGCGTCGTGATCCCGCAGCGTCGCAGTGCCAGCGTGTCCGCAGTGGCATGGCGAACCAGTGCCGGTGCCGCAGCTCGCCTGCCCATCGCGCGAGCAGTGAATCTGACTCGTACACTCAAGGATTGGCAGTCCAAGGGCGTCACCGTCGTCGGCCTCGATGCCGGCGGCGACACCGAACTCGATACGTTCGACGGTAAGGGTCCGGTCGTCATAGTCGTCGGGTCCGAGGGCAAGGGCCTGTCGCGTCTGGTCAGCGAGACCTGCGATCACATCCTGTCGATCCCGATGGCGGGGCCGGTGGAATCACTCAACGCATCCGTCGCCGCGGGCGTCGTACTGGCCGACATCGCTCGTCAGCGTCGCGGATAGGCACTAACCTCACACCCTTTCTGCGAACCTCACACCCTCGCTCATGCGATAGCCGGTGTGGGAGGTCGACAAAAGGGGTGTGAGGTTGTCTGGAGCCGGAATCAACCGACAGCGCGGAAGCGTATCCGGCTGCCGGGCGTCAGCTGCGCGGCAGCGGACACGTCCGCCGCGGTGACGACGGCGATCACCGGATAACCGCCCGTGACGGGATGGTCGGCGAGAAACAGCACCGGCTGCCCGGACGGCGGAACCTGTAGCGATCCGAGAACCATTCCCTCACTGGCCAATTCGCTGTCGATTGCGCGGGCCAGCGGCTCGGAGCCGTCGAGCCTGATCCCGACGCGATCGGTGTCCGGCGTGACCGTCCACGGCTGCTCCAGCAGCAGCGATCGGGCGTGCTCGGTGAACCAGTTCTCGCGCGGCCCGAACGTGACGTGCAATGTGGCTCGGCTCGATGGCGGCGGTACGAAATCCGCGGCGGGCCATTCCCCGCTGCCGTTGCCGACGGCGACCACATCGCCGGCGGAGAGAGCTGCCGGTCCGAGACCGGACATCGTGTCCGTCGCACGGCTGCCGAGGACGGCGGGGACGTCGATCCCACCCCGCACGGCCAGGTAGCTACGCAGACCCCATGTGGGCGTGGTCAATTCCAGTACGTGTCCGGCTCGGACCACGAGCGTCGAATTCAATCCATGCACGGTGCCGTCCACGCGGCAGATCACGTGTGCCCCGGTGACGGCCACGACGGCGTCGAACTCGGCGCGTAGCTTCAGGCCACCGAAGGTCACTTCCAGCGTGGCGGCGTCGGAGTTGTTGCCCACCAATCGGTTCGCGGCATCGTGCGAGAGCCGATCTGCGGCCCCCGAGCGCCCCACACCGATCGACGCATACCCTGGGCGACCGCGATCCTGAACGGTGCACAGTGGTCCCGTCTGCAGAACCGTCAGGGCTCTCATGCCTGCTCGAATCGGACGGTGGTGCCGGGCCGCAGCAGCGCGGGTGGGTCGCGGTCCAGGTTCCACAGTTGCGCGTCGGTGCGCCCGATCAGTTGCCAGCCGCCGGGGGAGGATCGCGGATAGATGCCCGAGAACTCACCCGCCAGCCCCACCGAGCCGGCCGGAACGCTGGA
>NZ_BAOX01000502.1:0-1911 GCF_000813105.1 Rhodococcus sp. BS-15
TCCCGCCGCGCCGCAGCCGACCCAGAGCAACCGCGCGACTGGGGGACTGCCCTACCTCGACGAACTCGGCTTCCGCGTCGAGGTGCCCCCGAACCCGAACGGCATCGCCCTCGACCAAGACCCCGGCTCTCGCCCCGATCCCAGCTCCGCCGACTACCAGAGCGCCCCGCCTGCCGGGGTGATCTGGCAGAAAGTGCAGAACTATCCCCTCCCGTTCTCCGCCTCCGACGGGCCCACCGCAGTCGACGGTGCCCTCGCCACCGGCTTCGCTCGAACCCCACAAGGCGCGGCCCTGGCGGGACTGCAGCTGGTGAACCGCAGCCAATCCACGTTCGAGGGTGCAGCGGCAGTGATGAGTACCCGAGCGGTCGCCTCGACCCCCGAGCTGCAGACCGAGCTCGACCGCAATCTCGCCAACGCCCAACGTCAGATCGCGGCCGGCAACACCGCGCCGCCGGCCAAGCCATTGTTTCGACAGGAGGCCTACCGCCTGACCTACTACTCCTCGGATTACGCGGTGATCGAATACGCCGGCAAGAACGTCTCCGGCAACGGCTGGACCACGGTGCCGATCGAGCTGCTCTGGCGCGGCGGCGACTGGTCCCTCAAGCTCGCCGAGGCGGGCAAGGTCGGCAACACCCCGACGTTGGCGGGGTGGACGCAATGGCCCGGCAAATGACGACCCTCGCCCTCCGGTACCTCCGGTCGACCGCAGTGGCACTGGTGATCGCGCTTGCGGTGATGCTGACCGGCAGTGCGATCGCGGCCGCGCAGCAACCCACCCCGGACGACACGGCACAGACGGACTCGGCGCAGACCACCGCGTGCGACACCGCCGGCGACGTCGTCGGAGACGTATTGGGCACGCAGTTGCCGGTTATCGGCGATCTGATCGGCGGCGCGAGCGGCGCACTGTGCGCCGCCGATGGCAACCCCCTCGACGCAGCCAAAAACTTCGCCACCAGCCAGTTCGCGGAGATGTGGGAATCGCAGTTCGGGGAGATCGTGCAGTCGATCCTCACCGGCATGGCGCAAGTACTGACCATGGCGATGACCTGGTGGATCAAGATCCCGAACCCGGATCTGCAGAATTTCACTCCGCTGCAGACGATCTCGGAGTACACGGGCTGGATACAACTCGCACTGCTGGTCGCGACGATCATCTTCCTGGCCTTGCGTCTGGCGGCTGCGCGTCGTCACGCACTGCTCAACGAAGCCGAAGAAACCTATAAGGCCCTCTCCCGCACCGTCATTGCCGCCACGATGTTCTCCGTCGTCGTCGCCGCGGGAACCCGTGCCGGGGACGCGTTCTCGGACTGGCTGATCACCGATACCTCCAACCGTGACCCGGTGGGCATGGTCGACTCGATGCTCTCGATCAACTCCTACGGCAGCGCCACCCCGGGGCTGATGCTGATCATCGGATTTGTCGGACTTCTCGGCGCGATCGCGCAGGCAGTGATGCTCGTGGCCCGCCAGGTGCTTCTCATTGCCGCTGTCGCGGCCGCACCGCTCGCGGCCGCGGCCGGAGGTACCTCGGTCGGCTCACAGTCCTACGAGAAGATCGTGGCCTGGATCATTGCGTTCCTGCTCTTCAAGCCCGTCGGCGCACTGGTCTACGCGATGGCGTTCCTGACCGCACAGAACTCGGCGAACGTCACCGAGGGCGAGATCCCCGACATCGACCAGCTCCAACAATCGCTGTTGGGCATCGTCATGCTCACCATGGCCGCGGCGGTTCTGCCCGCGATGATGCGCCTGTTGGTGCCGGCGGTCGCGGCCGTCGGCTCGGGTGGATCCGGTGCCGCCGCAGCAGGAACAGCTCTGATGGCCGGAGCTGCGGTCGCCACGGGCGGAAAGTCCATGGCTGCAGGCAAAGCAGTCGGTGGCGGCAGCGCAGGCGCGGCAGCG
>NZ_BAOX01000501.1:0-1918 GCF_000813105.1 Rhodococcus sp. BS-15
CTGTGTTTGGCCCACATGCTGCGCACGCCGGGACGGTTCGCGGCGACGACCAGGGCCGCGCGGGCGGTGTCGTCGAGGATCTTGACCATGGACGGGTCCTCTTCTCGTCTCGGGTGCTTATCCGGCGAGTGCGCCGGGGAGGGTGGCGTGTTCGGGCAGCACTGCACCGATGCCGAGGGAGCCGTAGAACCCGGCGGCCTGCCAGCGGTAGGCGCGGCGGATCTTGAGACGGCACTGCACCGACAGATCGCGGACGATGGCTTCGATGGCCGGGATGTCGCCGGTGAGGGGCTCGGTGACGGTGATCAGCACCCCGAAGCGCACGAGTCCGTGGCCACGGGCCTGCTCTTCGCGGGCGCGGGAGGTCGATTCGACCTTGATCGAGGCGGTCACCGATCCGATGCCGCGCCCGCCTTGCTCGGCGATGAGTGCGTTCTTGTAGTCGGTGTCGACGATCTTGACCGCATCCGCCGCGGTGTGGGGTCGGTAGATGATCGCGACACGTTTGCGAGGCACGTCGGGATTGGGAGCGAGGATGCGCCGAAGGACGCCCTCGTCGACGGCGCTGGCGGGAGCGGAATCCATTTCCCAGGTCACCGACCGGCCACCGTCGTGGACGTACTGGTCGAACTTCTCCTCGTGCGAAACCGGTCCGGCGTCGTCCCAGTGAAGTCCGTGTCCCGCCGAGCTCGACGACGCGCGTTCGAGATCTGCCTGTGAAGCGGGATCGGTGGAGCGCCGGACGAAGGCGACGATGTCGGCCGCAGGCATGGGCCGGACCATCACCGACGCCGATTTGAGGGCCGCGCACAGCCCTGGTAGTCGACGGCTGATCTCGACGGCCTGCTCGGACGGGTCCTTCTTGCGGGCATCAGTGGTGGCGCGGAATGTCACTGCGATCCGGGCCTCGAGCTGGACCTGTTCGGTGGGCAGCGACTCGGCGAGGTCGTACATCGAATGCTGAGCCAGGGCAGGTGCATTCGGCGCGGTGTTGCGGTCGACTTCGGCGAGCAACCGGTTACCGGTTTCGGGGACTGTGTCGATGACCGGGACGACGGCCACGATGTCGGAAGTCTGGCCCATCGCGGCGAGTACGACTCCCCATTCGCCGACCCAGTTGTTGATCAGGGACTGATCGACTGCTTCGTCGCCCTGCGGCCAGGCGCGCAGCACCACGGTGTAGCAGTGCTTGGCGGGCATGTGGATCATCCCGAACCGGAACCCGGCGGCGTCTTCGCCTTCGTAGAGTTTGGTCGGGGCCATGATGCCCGGGAGGAACGCTTTGCCTCCGGGTAGTTCGGAGAACAGCCCGCCTCGGTAGATGTTCTCTTTCCTGCGTCGTGCTCGTATCCACTGCATTCTCAGCACCGTCATTTCGTATCCGGATCGACCATCTCTGCTCCACACCAGCGGTGCGGCAACAACTGTCGCGATTGTTGCGACGACCACGCCTGTGCCGAAACCGGCGAACATCATGGTCACCATCACCGAGATCACCAGGACGAACCCGATGATCGTCGCTGCCCATGTCGCACCGAACAATCCGGTGTTTCGGGGCTTGGTCCACCCGTGGTAGAGCAGACCTGCTTCGGTTCTCGTCGCCATCTACTCACTCCTCGGATAGGAAAGAACACGTTGCGCCACAACCGGTGTGGCCGATGTCGGGGTGGTCATCGCGGTATCGCGTGTCGGTTACCGCTGCTGCTGTTGTTGTTCGAGGTTCGGCCACCGGCGAGGTCGTCGGCCGAACGTCCTGCGCCCGCAGCTCCGGACCCCACCGCCTTGGCTGCCTTCGATCCCGATCCGCCGCCCGATCCTCCGCGAGATCCGTTGGCGCTCTGACTCTGTCGGCCTGATGCCGAGGACGGCGAACCGCCTGGCGGAGGGTGGGGTCAGGTTCGGTCGTGGGCTCGGGCGA
>NZ_BAOX01000500.1:0-1926 GCF_000813105.1 Rhodococcus sp. BS-15
GCCCGGCCGCGAGACCACTCGCCCCACCCCGTTTCAACCGGCAGGCAAGCGCGACAAGCAGCAGCCCGAGCCGGAACTGCTGTCCGGCTCCACCACGGTGGCCGGTGACCTGCTCAACCGCTCGCACGACGACACCGAACGCGCCAATCGCCCGGCTGCGCCCACGACGGCGACGTCGGATCGGCTTCCGTACGGGTCCACCGCGGCCGAGCAGGGTCGGACCCGCAAGCCGGTGGGATTCCGAGCATCGCGGCAGGTCGAGGTGGCCGAGCCGAACACCGACGTCGCTCCGCGAGCAGCGATCATCGACGTCGACGACCTGGCCAAGACTGCGGTGTCCCCGCGTATTGCGCGCGCCGACGACCCGACAGCCGAGTCGGCCGACGAGCAGGCGGAGACCGAGACGTCCGCCGCCACCGAGGTCGTCGATCTCGTGAAGCCGGAGATCGACGACGAGCCGAAGACCTCGACCGACGTCGAGGCCGACCCTGCAACCGACGACGCACCGGACTCGGAGGCCGACAGCGCGACTGCGGACTCGCGCACCGATCGCCGGGCAGCGGCCGTGAAGGGCAAGGGCGGTGCCGTCCGGCAGTGGCTGGTGCTGATCGGTCAGGCCGTGGTGTCGATCGCCGTCGGCGCGCTGCTGTTCAAGGGCTTCGAGCAACTGTGGGACGTGTTGCCGTGGGTCGCGCTGGTGCTGTCGGTGCTGGTGATCGTCGGGCTCGTCGCGGTGGTGAGAATTCTGCGGCGCACCGACGATCTGATATCGATCGTCATCGCGATTGCCGTCGGTGTCTTCGTCACGCTCGGTCCGCTCGCCTTCCAGCTCAGTACCGGCTGAGCCGGCACAGCGATGGGTGCGAAGCGAATTCAGGTGGGACTGTCCACGGCCTCGGTCTACCCGCAGAACACCGAGGCGGCGTTCCGCTACGCGGCGGAGCTCGGCTACGACGGCGTCGAACTGATGGTGTGGGCCGAGTCGGTCAGTCAGGACGTCGACACGGTGGCCGCGCTCTCGCGGGAGTACTCGATGCCGGTGCAGGCCATTCATGCGCCGTGTCTGCTGATCTCGCAGCGAGTGTGGGGATCGGATCCGGTCGCAAAACTCACCCGTTCGGTCGAGGCGGCCGAGAAGCTGGGCTCGGCGACGGTCGTGGTGCACCCGCCGTTCCGGTGGCAGCGCAAGTACAGCGACGGGTTCGCCGATCAGGTCGCCGAACTCGAATCGAACTCGCACGTGGTGGTCGCGGTCGAGAACATGTTCCCCATGCGCGCCGACCGCTTCTTCGGGCGCAAGGAGAAATCCGCACAGCGACTCGAACGACGCGGTGGTCCGGGCGCAGCCCTGTCGGCGTTCTCGCCGTCGTACGACCCGACGGATGTCGGCCATGGTCACTACACGCTCGACCTCTCGCACACTGCCACTGCAGGCTCGGACGCGCTCGAGATGCTCGACCGGATGGGCGAGGGCATCGCGCACCTGCATCTGGCCGACGGTCGGGGCGCATCGGTCGACGAGCATCTGATCCCCGGCCACGGTAGCCAGCCGTGCGTGGAGGTGTGCACCGAACTGGTGCGCCGCGGTTTCGAGGGGCAGGCGGTGATCGAGATCAACACGCAGAATGCGCGGACGGTCCCGGAGCGTTCCTCGATGCTCGGGCAAGCACTGCAGTTCGCCCGCGCACACCTGTCCTGAGGCCGCCGGTAAGTTGTCGTCAATGAGTTCAGCCAGCCCCTTCAAAGCCGCCACCACCCTGACCGCGCTCGAGGTCGCCGCCGACACCGCGTCGTTCGCGGGCGCGATCGACTCCACCTGGACCATCGGTCCGAAGGTGCACGGCGGCGCGATGCTCGCCGTCTGCGCGGCAGCAGCGCGTCAGCACATCGTCGCGACCGACCCGGATCAGGCCGAGATCCAGCCGC
>NZ_BAOX01000499.1:0-1929 GCF_000813105.1 Rhodococcus sp. BS-15
CTGCGCCAGCGGATCGGCCGGCGCCGGATCCGCTGCAGCAGTGGCGGGAACAGCGAGCAATGCCGCGCAGGAGAGCGCGAGCGCGCCCGCCAAACGGCTGAGGCGACGAGACATGTGTGACTCCTGTGACTGATGTGGCTTATGTTGCGTGTGCGCTGATATCACCACACATCATCTGGGCGTCACAAGTTCCGACCCATACCGTTGTCCAATCGAGACGCGCTCACCCGCCGGACCAACCGATACCGGTGGGTGAGCGTCGACGCTTCTAACCCACGTCGATGCCGAAGTCGCGCACGATTCCCTCCAGGCCCGAGGCGTAGCCCTGGCCGATGGCGCGGAACTTCCATTCGGCCCCACGGCGGTACAGTTCGCCGAACACCATGGCGGTTTCGGTGGAGGCGTCTTCGCTGAGGTCGAAGCGGGCGAGTTCGCGACCGTCGGACTTGTCCACCACGCGGATGAAGGCGTTGACGACCTGACCGAAGTTCTGGCCCAGAGCATCGGCGTTGTGAATGGACACCGGGAAGACGATGGAGTTGACTTCCGGGGTCAGGGCTGCCAGGTCGACATCGATGCTCTCGTCGTCGCCTTCGCCTTCGCCGGTCCGGTTGTCGCCGGTGTGCTCGATGGCACCGTCGGGGGAGCGCAGGTTGTTGTAGAAGACGAAGTAGCTGTCGCTCAGTGCCTTCTTCGTGGTGCGAAGTCCGATGGCGCTGGCGTCGAGATCGAAGTCACCACCGGTGGTGGCGCGGACATCCCAACCGAGTCCCACGCTGACCGCGGTCAGGTTCGGTGCTTCTTTGGTCAGCGAGACATTTCCACCCTTGGCGAGCGATACGCCCATGTCCATCCACTCCTCAGCGCGTTCGTGCGTGCATCGTCCTCCCCACCATATTCATGTTCGTGACGTCGATGCTCGAGGTGCTCGTGTGAAGCTGGAGGGAAACGTGGTGGGTGTGAGCAGTGGGGCTGGCGATGCCGATGGGATTGTGGTGGGATACGACAAACGATGGAAGATAGCAGTGGTTGTGCGATTTCTCGGGTAGGCGCGCCGCAGCGATCGAACGACGATGGAGATTTCTGTGCAGGTTTCGCGACGTGAGTTGTTCAAGTACGCCGCCGCGGGGTCCGCGGCCGCCGTCGGATTGGTTGCGCTGGGTACAGCCACCGCGCACGCTGACGCCGGACTCGGCACACTCGTCGACTATTCGGGTGGGGTGCCGTCGCGTCGGCCATCAAGGGGGCCGGCCACCTCGGGGCCGTCCGATATGTCTCCGATCGGCGGCCGGATGCGAACTGGATGATCGGCAAGCCGATGCGCAAGTCCGAGGCCGACTCGCTGACATCCGCAGGCCTGGAAGTGGTCTCGAACTATCAATTCGGCAAGGGGGCCACTTCCGACTGGCGTGGCGGGTACGCAGCGGGCGTGAAGCACGCAGAGCGAGGCCTCGAGCTCCACCTCGCCGCCGGTGGTCCGGCGGACCGCCCGATCTACGCGTCGATCGACGACAACCCCACCGCCGTGGAGTTCGCAACTCTGATCGCGCCGTACATCCTGGGCTGCAGTCGGTGATCGGAGCCGAGAACACGGGGATCTACGCCAATTCACCGACCATCGAATTGGCCTCGGTTGCCGGACTCGGCCAATGGTATTGGCAGCACAATTGGGGAACACCCAAGGGCTTCGTTCACCCCGACGCGCACATTCATCAGATCCGAATCGACAAGGATTTCGTAGGCGGAGTCAAAGTCGACATCAACAATATTCTGAAAGCCGATTACGGGCAGTGGTCGAAATCTGCCGCGGACATTGTCTGAAATACCATCGATGTAATTCATTCCGACCATCATCGAATGTAGCGCGACATTCGATGCGAGCCCCGCGCGCCATTCTTTCCGAATTCTCCTGAACAAACAGTTCGCCCC
>NZ_BAOX01000498.1:0-1934 GCF_000813105.1 Rhodococcus sp. BS-15
CGACGCAGGATCTCTCCCTTGACCGGCCGAACCGGCAGCGTGGGCCACAACGCGGCCGACTGGGCACCGGCGGCCAGGACCACCTGGTCGGCGTCGGGCATGGTCTCCACCGAGGTGGTCACCAACTCGACTCCCGCGTCGAGGCACCCCTGCTCGAGCGCGGCGATCAGCGCCCGATTGTCCACCGACAGTTCGGTCGGAGCCAGCAGGCCCAGTCGAATGTTCTGTGCCAGAGCAGGTTCGAGCTCACGCAGCTGCGCCCGTCCCAGAATCTCGAGTTCGTGCCCCTGCTCGCCCACCCATTCGGCGATGGTTCGTAGGTCGGCGGCATCGGCAGAGTCGAGGGCAACCGTCACCGATCCGGTCGCGGAGAACACCGAGGGGCCGGGGAGGCGTCGGGCGAAGTCCGGCCACCGCGCCAACGACGCAGCGCCCAGATGCAGCAGTTCGTGTTCGCCGGGCCAGCCCTCGGACAACGGGGCCAGCATTCCGCCTGCGACCCAGGATGCGCCTCGACCGAGCGCGGGATCGTGCACGACCACTCGGTGACCGTCCTCGGCCAAGCGCAGCGCCGTCGACAACCCGATGACGCCTCCGCCGATAACGACGATATGCACGCGATTCACGTCCTCACTCCCTGCGCCCGCATGATCGGGTTCAGGTATTGACGGTAAGGGCGGCGAACCCACTCTCAGCCCCACGAACCCTGGGACTCCCGCGATCAGTCTTCGTTTTACAGCCACCATGAGAATACAGTTCGCTTTGTGCATCCATCTCAGACCGCCCGCAACCAGACTCCCCGTGAGCGTCTTGCGTCCGCTCGCCTGTACCTGTGTACCGATGCCAGACGCGACAAGGGCGACCTTGCGCAGTTCGCCGAGGCCGCGTTGTCCGGTGGCGTCGACATCATTCAGCTGCGCGACAAGAACTCCGCAGGCGAGCGAGAGTTCGGTCCCCTCGAAGCCAAGGACGAGCTCGCTGCGCTGGCGATTCTGCTCGCTGCGACCAAGCGGCACGGTGCGCTGCTTGCGGTGAACGATCGCGCGGATCTGGCGTTGGCCGCGGGCGCGGACGTGCTGCATCTGGGTCAGGGCGATCTGCCGGTGCACTATGCCCGTCAGATCCTGGGGCCGGACGTGGTGATCGGCCGGTCGACGCAGAACCGCGCTCAGTCCTCGCTCGCCGCGATCGAGGACGGCGTCGACTACTTCGCCGTCGGGCCGGTGTGGCCGACGCCAACCAAGCCCAACCGCAAGGCCGCAGGGCTCGAAGCTCTGCGGGCGACGGCGGACGCGCTACCGGAACGGCCGTGGTTCGCCATCGGCGCGTCGACGCGACCAACGTGGATCAGGTTCGAGCGGCCGGAGCCGACCGCATCGTGGTGGTCCGGGCGATCACCGAGGCCAGGGACCCACAGGCCGCAGCCCGCGAATTGGTCCAAGCGCTGCAGGCCTAGAGCCAACCCAGTACTGCGGACGGCGTCAGGACCTGCACCGATTCCGGCAGCCGGTCGCGTAGGCCGCGGTCGGCGGTGACGAGCGCGGTCAGGTCTCCGTCGAGGTTGGCCTGGTCGGCCAAGGTGTCGTCGCCACTGCCGTCGGCGAGAATCGTCCGGGTGCGGGGGTCTTCGACCACGGCGTCCCGGGCCTGGCCTTCGAGCACGGCTTCGATGCGGGTGAGCCAGCCGTACTGACCGCTGGGCAGTTCGACGGTGCGGGGCAGCGTCTCGGCGAGCGAGGTCCAGCAGCGGCGCCGGTGGACCCGGCGCGGTCCTTCCACCATCCGTTCGGTCGCGAGCCCAACACGTTGGCGGTGTCGAGCAGCACCCGCAGCGGCACGGTGCGCAGCGACGGCCAGCTGGACGCGAACCCCGGATGCAGCGGGAGTTCGCCGACGATCGACTCCGGTACCCAGCGCAGCTCGGTGCTCTCCCC
>NZ_BAOX01000497.1:0-1951 GCF_000813105.1 Rhodococcus sp. BS-15
ATGACGGGCTGACCGGGCTGCTCAACCGGTCGTCGTTCGACGAACACCTGCGAGCGGCGGTGCACGACGCCCGAGCGGGCCGGGGCCGCGCCGTCCTGCTGCTGATCGACCTCGACGACTTCAAGAGCGTCAACGACAGATTCGGCCACGGCGGCGGCGATCGGCTCCTGGTCGAACTCGCACGCCGCCTCGACCGATGCGTGGTCGACGGGGTGGTGGCGCGCTTCGGCGGCGATGAGTTCACCGCCCTGGTTCACGCCGACCTCGATACCGGTTGCGCGACGGCTGTCCGCATCGCCGAGGCGATGCGGACAGCACACGAGATCGACGGCCATTCGGTGTCGATCGGCGTGTGCGTGGGAGCCGTGCAGATCGGTCAGGTCGACCGCACACCCGAGGACGACTCCGACGTCCACGACTCCGACACCTCCCACACCTCCGGCGTCGACGAGGACGAGCTGATGCGGCTCGCCGATCGCGCGATGTACAAGGCCAAACACGAGGGCAAGGCCGGCATCTACGCCTACGACACCGCGGGCACACTCCGCGCGGTGTCGAGCGGTTCCGATCAGGCGATTCTGGGCACCAGACCGAAAATGGTTGCAGGCGAACCAGATCCGGACCGGTTGATCGGGCCACCGACCAGAACGTAGGCACCCGTGGCCGGAATCGACTCCAGATTGGTCAGGTTCTCCAGGCTGATCCGACGCCGGTCGTAGAGCTTGACGGACACCGGATAGGTGTCGTCGTTCCCCAGATCGGGTCCGAAGGTGTCGGTACCGAGGGCACCTCTATCGGCGAGCCTGCCCGTGTCGATCAACCACTGCGCCGCCTCCGCGGAGAACCCGGGTTGGTGCGTCACACCGTCCGCGTCCGCGTTGGCGTAGGCATCGGTCCCCCAGCGTGACGCCCATCCGGTCCACAGAATGACAGCCGCCCCTCGCGGAATGGCTCCGTTGACTGCTTCCCAGTTCTGCAGGTCGGCCACCGTCACGGCGTAATCGGCGTCGGCGGCCGCCCGATCACGAATGTCGATCTTCACCGCAGGCAGAAACAGATCCTCCGGATCGAGCTGGTCGGCGGTCAGCCCACCTTCCTGGAAGTGTGCGGGCGCTCCCCAGTGCGTGCCGGTGTGCTCGCCCTCCTTGACGTACTGGAGGTAGAAGCCGTCGTCGGCGACGGTGAACGCCGTCTCGAGCGAGAATTCGGGATCGCCGGGAAAGATCGGGGTGAGCGCCGGATCGTTGATGTGCGACAGCGACACGATCCGGAGCAGTCGGTCCAACGGAACGGCCGGTGTCGGCGGCTGCGCCGAGCCGGTACCGGGCAGAGCGTCGGCGGTGGCGGGTGCCACCAGACGGGCCCCGATCACCACTGCCAAACCTGTTGTCGCACGGCGAAAGAGCTGCCTTCTCTTCATATCCCCGACCCACCTCTCGTCGGCGCCCCGTGCGCCGCCCCGAGGCAACCCTAGGCCACGTCGAGCACGGACGGCAGTATCAACCGATTCGAATCGGGTCTATCTGAACCCGCACTCCACCGCCGAGTTTCTTGGCACTGCGCGACGCCTGAGCGGTGGCCAGCGCACGCGCCAACGCCGCCCCGGTGCTGCGCGGTACGCGTATCAACAGGCGCTGCACATCACCGGGAAGTACGTCCTCACCGCCGCCCGCGGGTGCCCGTTGGCCGTCCGGCAGGTCGACCGGCCCGAGTATTTCCACTGCCTCGGGCAGATCTGCACTCTCCACCAACGCCGTGATCGCATCGGTGGTTCCGTCGATCGCCGCGACGTGCACGGCGGGCGGGAACCGTACCTCGACTCTTTCGTCCAACTGGCTTCGGGCGTGCCACAGTGGATCCCAGCGAACCAGCGCCTGCACCGTGGGTATCTCGGACTCGGCGACGACGACCACGCGGCCACCAGCCGTGCCCGGCCGGACCAAGCCGCGGA
>NZ_BAOX01000496.1:0-1954 GCF_000813105.1 Rhodococcus sp. BS-15
TCGAGAGTCCCTGGCGCACAGCAGGTGTGCGCCAGGGGCTTTCTCAATTCGGCAGAGCGGCCGGGGTCGTCGTGGTCGGCCTGCTGCTGGCCGGTGGTGTGACGACGGCGGTGGTGGTGATCGCAGTGCTCGGGAGTGGGGAGCTGGGGTCGGCGTCGATGCCGCCCGTATCGGTCGAACCGTTAGCCAGGTCCTTGGCAAGCGCGACGAACCAGTCGGTCACGAACGCCGTCGCCGATTCACCTGTCGGGGTGGTCGGTGTCGACCCGTAGGAGCCGTGTTGAGCGATGGTCGACGAGTACTTCGTCAGGGTCGCCAGGTTCAACAGGTCCTTGTTGTCGGTGATGTTGTCTTTGACAGCGGTGAAGGCCTGGTTGGTCAACCGCGATGTCGTGGCCGGGGGAACGAGCTTGGCGGCCGCGCCGAGGAGCTTGGTTCCGAGCAACCCGACCGCGGCGACGGGGTTGGACATCCCGACTGTGGCGAGTTCGGCGATATTCGCCGGCGTCAGGATCTCTTTCGCGACCGTTTTCACGGCGTTGAACCCGATCGTCCCCACCTTGAGCAGAGCCGAGATCGCCTGGTCGGCAGTCGGTAGCGGGGTATTGGGATCCGATGCCACCGCGAGACGCTCGGACAGGGACTTCTTCGGAGCGATCGACAGGTTCGCCAGCGTCGTTCCCTTGATGTCCTCGTTGACCACCGTCACTGCCGTCTTGATCGAGGTCATCGCCAACGCTTCCGCGACCGAGGACAGGGACCGAACCGGGTCACCGGCCGAGAGCTCGGACTGACCGGCGATGTTGGTCACCACCCGCAGGATCGGCGAATCCGACGGTGCGTCACACGCGAGATCTCCGGACTGGCAGAAGCTCGCGACCCGGCCGGTCAACGCGCCGTAGTTGCTCACCGTGTCCGACGTGGGCGCGATACCTCCACCGGTCGGCGCGTTCTGGTCGAGGGCCTCGATCTTCGAGACCTCTGTCCCTGCGGTGCCCGGTGCAGGCTTTGGGGTCGTCTGCCCTGGTGCACCGGGAAACAGCGGTGCACCCACGGCCCGAGTCGGGTCGCCGAAGGTGGCGACCCCGACGAGCTTGGCGGCCGGAATCGACCCCTGACCGGCTCCGACTTTCTGTGCCCACGTCGAGACCGCGTGAGCGCCCTGGCTGTAGCCGGCGGCGGTGAATTTCGTTTCCGGGCATGCGGCAGCGACCTCCGCAGCCATGGCGTCGATGCTGGTCTCCGCACGCTCGACCGACTGTGTGTAGGGGACGTTGCCGCCGGGCACCGCGCCGCCGAACCCGGCGTCGTACGGCACGTACGCCCGCCCAGCGAGCTCGGTACCACCGGATACGGCTTTGGCGAGCAGAGGCATGAAGACCTGCGAGAGCATCCCGGTGTCGGTCGTCGGCGCGGCATCGGGGGCGGACTCCCCGGTCCCTTGCACGCCGAGGGCGAACAGCGCCGGGCACGGACCTGTGATGAGGTCCGTGCCCGATTCGCTCGGAGCAGCCAACGCCGGCGACGTGGCATTGACCACGACCGCCACAGTGGCGGCCGCAGCCAACGCCACGCGAGCAACGCGGAGTCGAGGACGCGAGGTCACAGGTGCCATCCAGCAGGGGCAACCGAATCCAGGAACGATCCCGCCTGCGCTGCAACGTTGTCGGCAGCGGCGAGTGCATCGGCACCGCCCGGCTGCGCAGCGACGATCTCCCGCACCTCCAACGGATGCGCGGGTGCGATGCTCGCTGCCTCCGGAGGAGTCCATACCGGGGCCGCGACTGGCGTGGGTGCCGGGGCAGGTGCAGGTGCAGGTGCTGGGGCGGGCGAAGGTGCTTCACCGAGGTTTTCGCCCGCACCGTATGCGCCGCCGACGACACCGCCGATGACCGCTCCGGCTGCGCCGACACCGGCCGCTGGAATCAGCGCTGCAGCAGCGCCGACCGCTGCA
>NZ_BAOX01000495.1:0-1963 GCF_000813105.1 Rhodococcus sp. BS-15
GGGGTGCGTCCTCGCTGCACGGCTGAGCGAGGACCCCTCCGTCAGTGTCTGCCTCGTGGAAGCAGGGCCGACCGACGTCGGCGACAAGGCAATTCTCGAACTGGTGGAGTGGATGCATCTGCTCGACTCCGGCTACGACTGGGACTATCCCGTCGAACCGCAGGAGCGCGGCAACAGCTTCATGCGGCACGCGCGAGCGAAAGTGCTCGGTGGCTGCTCCTCGCACAACTCCTGCATCGCCTTTCACCCGCCCGCGGAAACCCTCGACGACTGGGCGGCTGCAGGCGCGACGGGGTGGAAAGCGTCGGACATCCTGCCGCTCGTCGCGCGAGTGGAGAACAACGACACAGGTCGTGGACACGACGGCCCGGTGCGGATTCGCGACGTGCCGCCGAACGATCCGTGCGGTGCCGCGGTACTCGAGTCGGCCGCGGCCGTAGGCCTTCCCACCGTCGCATTCAACCGCGGAACGACGGTACTCAACGGTGCCGGCTGGTTCCAGATCAATGCGGGTGAGGACGGCTCGCGGATGTCGACCTCACACGCCTACCTGCACCCGATCATCGGTACGCGCCCGAACCTGGAGGTGCGCACGGACTGCTGGATCAGCGAGATTCTGATCGACGAATCGCTGACCGCGACCGGAGTGCGGTACCAACGCCCCGATCTCACCGGCTACGACACGGTGTCCGCGCGGCGCGAGGTCATCGTGACCGCCGGGGCCATCGACACGCCGAAGTTGTTGATGCTCTCCGGAATCGGACCGGCAGCCCAGCTACGCGAGATGGGAATCACGGTGCGAGTCGACTCGCCCGGTGTGGGCGAGAACCTCGACGACCACGTCGAAGGGCTGGTGTTCTGGGAGGCGAGCAAGCCGATGGTCACCACCTCCTCGCAGTGGTGGGAGATCGGAGTGTTCGCGCAGACCGACGACTCGCTGAACTACCCGGACATCATGATGCATTACGGCAGCGTCCCGTTCGACATGAACACCCTCCGATGGGGCTACCCGACCACCGACAACGGATTCTGCTTGACTCCGAACGTGACGCAGGGGCGCTCGCGTGGCACTGTTCGTCTGCGCAGCAGAGACTTTCGCGACCGTGCCAAAGTGGACCCGCGCTATTTCACCGACGCCGACGGCCACGACGACGCGGTGATGCTCGCCGGCCTGAAGCTGGCTCGTCGTATCGCGGCCGACGGCCCGATGGCCGGCTGGATCGAACGTGAACTCGCCCCAGGGCCCGACGCCGTCACCGACGACGACCTGCTCGACTATGTGCACAAGACCCACAACACCGTCTATCACCCGGCGGGCACGGCGCGGATAGGATCGGTGGACGACACCATGGCCGTGCTGGATCCCGAGTTGCGGGTCAAGGGCATCGCGCACCTGCGCGTGGTCGACGCGTCGGCGATGCCGAAGCTGCCGTACGTCAATCCCAACATCACGGTGATGACCATGGCGGAGAAATGCGCCGACCTGATCCGTGGCGGATAGACCGGAGCTGGCCGATTTTCTCGGCGTGCATCCGCCGTTTCAGGGCGCGCCACCGGCAGTCCTGGCAGAGATGGCCGCAGCAGCCGTCGAACGCGAGTACGGCAGTGGGGCATGGGTTGTGGACCCTGCGCGGACGGACGTCTCGACAGATGCCGACACCGTGTGGGTGGTGCGCACCGGGCGCGTGGTGATCACGCACCCGGACGACACCTCGCGCACCGAGGCACCGATCGACACCATCGGTCCCGGTGGTGTCTTCGGGTTCTCGGCGCTGCTGTCCGGCGCGACCGTCGAATTCCGAGCGCGGGCAACGGAACCGAGCATCGTGATTCGATTGCCCGGCGAGCTGATTCGACCGTTGTTCGCAACGCCGACCGGGCTGGCGTTCCTGGCCGACGCCGTCACCTCGGCCACCGCGCACCGCGGCGGGCCGGTCGAGGGCAGCGCCGGCCGCACCGTCGG
>NZ_BAOX01000494.1:0-1989 GCF_000813105.1 Rhodococcus sp. BS-15
GCGTCAATGGACCACTGCATACGTCTCGGCGGTGCAATGGTTCATTCACGCGTTTCGGGGCGGTGCGTCAGGAGCCCTCGGGAGCCGTTTCGCCGAGTCCGAGTTTGCGCTGCATTCGTTTCATTCCGGCCGGTGCCCACCAGCTGGCGTCGCCGAGCAGTTTCATCGTTGCCGGCACCAGGAACATGCGGATGAGGGTGGCGTCGATGATGAGGGCCGCGATCATGCCGTAGGCGATGTACTTCATCATCACCAGGTCGGAGAACGCGAATGCCCCGGTGACGACGATCAGGATCAGGCTGCGGCGGTGATGATGCGTCCGGTGTGGGATGTGCCGATGTGAATGGCTTCGCTTGTACTGGAACCATTTTCGCGCGCCTCGACCATGCGTGAGAGGAGGAATACCTCGTAGTCGGTGGAGAGGCCGAACACGATCGCGGCGATCAGCAGCAGAATCATCGCCATGATCGGCCCGGGGGTGAAGTTCATCCACGCCGCTCCATGGCCGTCGATGAAGATCCACGTGAGAATTCCCATCGTGGCTCCGAGTCCGAGCGTGGTCATCAGTACCGCCTTGATCGGCAGCACGAGCGATCCGAACGTCAGGAACATCAGTACGGTCACGATCAGGACGACCAGAACCGCCATCAGCGGCAGGCGGTCCACCAGGGCGTCGATCGAATCCCGTTCGATGGCAGGTGTTCCGGTCACTTCCATCGATGTTCCGTCGGGCGTGTCGATGCTCCGCAGAAATTCGATGGTGGGTGCGCTGTCGTTTCGGTCGATCAACCCGGCCTTGAACACGATGATGCCTTCCTTGCTGGCACCGACCGGGGTGAACTGCTCGATCAGGCCGGGAGCATTGTTCGCCTGGTTCGTGATGGCGGCGAGATTCTGACCCTGCGCATTCTCGATGACCAACTTGATGGGCTCGGTGCGCTGACCGGGGAACAGCTCGTCGAACTGTTCCTGCGCCACCCGCGTCGGATTGTCCGGCGGCAGATACGTTTCGTTGATTCCGCCGAACGAGAGGTTGCCGATAGGCAACGTCAGAATCAGCAGCCCGAGCACGATGGACACGACCACCTTGACGGGATTGCGCATCACCCAATGAGTGAGCTTGCCCCACATGCCGTTCTCGATCTCCTCCGAGGACTTCGTCTTGCGCATGAACGCAAGACCGAGGGCATCGACGCGAGGGCCCAGAATCGACAGAATGGCAGGTAGGACGGTGATTGCGGTCAGCGCCGCGAGGGCAACCGTCGCAATCGAACCGAGGGCAACCGATCGTAGGAACCCGTGCGGAAACAGCAACAGGCCACCGAGGCACGCCACGATCATCGTCGCCGAGAACGCCACCGTCCGACCGGCCGTCATGACCGATCGACGGACCGCATCGGGCGTCGATCGGCCGTCGCCCAGTTCCTCTCGGAAACGCGAGACGATGAACAGGCCGTAGTCGATCGCCAAGCCCAGGCCTACCAACGACACCACCGGTGCGACGAAGGTGTTCACCTCGGTGAAGTGGGTGAACACCTTCACGATGCCGTTGGCTCCGACGACCGTCAGAGCACCGACGATGAGAGGTAGTGCGGCGGCAACGATTCCGCCGAAGACGAAGAACAGCAGCACCGCGACGGCCGGAATCGCCAGGATCTCCATACGATGGATGTCGTCGGTCATCGTCGACGCGAGGGCGCCGGCCACCGGCTGTTGGCCGGCGACCTGTACATCGACACCGTCGATATAGAAGGCATTTTCGACGGCTTGAAAGTTGTCGGTCAGTTCGGTGTCGTTGGTGCCGACGATTGCGATGCTCGCGATGGCGTGCTGTTTGTCGGCGGTGCCGAGGGCCGCAAGCACGGGGGCTTGGGCTGTCGGGAAGTAGCTACCGTTGATCTTCGCGATGCGGTCCGGGTGGTCGGCCGCCAACGAATCGAGGTTCTGGGTGATCGCGGCGTCGAACGCCGGATCGTCGATGGTCGAGCC
>NZ_BAOX01000493.1:0-2001 GCF_000813105.1 Rhodococcus sp. BS-15
TCTCGGCGTGGGCCCGGCGACGTGGTCGGCATCCTGGACTGGAACAGCAAGCGCCACTTCGAATTGTACTGGGCCATCCCCGGCACGGCGGCGGCGATGCTGCAGATGAACCTGCGCCTCTCGCCGGCGGACCTCGGCTACGTCGCCACCCACAGCGGCGCCTCCGTCGTGCTGGTCGACGAGTCCCTGCTCCCGGTCGCCCGCGAACTCGCTCCACACGCACCCGGCATCACGACCTGGGTCGTGATGACCGACCGGCCCTCGTCCGAGGTGGATCCCGGCCTGCCGAACGCGGTCTTCTTCGAGGATCTCATGGCTGAGGCCTCCGACGAGATCGACTGGCCAGTGATCGACGAGACGTCCACGTACAGCGCTTGTTACACCACGGGAACCACCGGCCGGCCGAAGGGTGTGTACTACTCGCACCGGGGCATCTACCTGCACACCATGGCGCAGGTGGCCGCCATGGGGATGAACGCCGCGGACTCGGTCATGCTGATCACGCCGATGTTCCACGGCCAGAGCTGGGGACTGCCCCAGTCGGCGGTGTACGCGCAGGCGAAGGTCGTCCTCCCCGGCCGGTACACCGCCGAGGACACGGCAGTTCTCGTCGACGCGATGATCGCCGAGCAGGTGACCGTGGCGAACGGCGCACCCGCGATCTTTGGTCCCATGCTCGACTACATCAAGACCCTCGACGCGATGCCCGACCTCAGCCGTGCTCGGCTCCTCTGTGGGGCGACGGAGCCGCCATTGACCATGATGCGCGGATTCTTCGAGCTCACCGGCGCCGACATCATCCACGCCTACGGAGCAACGGAGACGACGCCGTTCGTGGCCGTCAACCGCGGCATCAAGCCGACCCTCACGGATCTCACCGATGATGAGCGCTGGGACCTCAAGCGCTGCCAGGGACTCCCCTGCGTCGGCGTGGACCTGAAGGTCATCGGCCCCTCGGGCGAGGAACTGCCGCACGACGGCGTCGCCGAGGGCGAGCTGCTCATCCGCGGCCCGTGGATCACCGAGCGCTACCACGACCTCGACGAGGTTCCCGGCGAGCGGTTCATCGACGGCTTCTGGCGGAGCGGCGACGTCGCGACCATCCATCCGAACGGCTACGTTAAGGTCGTCGACCGGCTCAAGGACGTGGTCAAGAGCGGCGGCGAATGGATCTCGTCGATCGACATGGAGAACGCGATCGTGGCACACCCGCGGGTGCGGGAGGCGGCCGTCATCGGCGTCGCGCACCCGAAGTGGCAGGAACGCCCCGTCGTGCTGCTCGCCACGATCGACGGCGAAGATGTGCCCCTCGCGGAGATCCACGAGCTGCTCGCCGGGCGGTTCGCGAAGTGGCAGCTGCCCGACGTCGTGATTCGCGTCGACGCTCTGCCGCGCACCAGCGTCGGCAAACTCGACAAGAAGGTCATGCGGGTCGACCACGCCGACGTGTACACAGGGGTCACCGAATGACGTCAGCGTCTACCGGAGAGCCAGTGGTGATCCGCGAGCACGTCGGCGCGGTCGCCGTGCTGAGCCTGAATCGCCCGAAGGCCTACAACGCGCTCAACCGAGAAGTTTTCGATGCGCTCGGCGCGCACCTGGCAACGTGCAAGGACGACGATGCCGTGCGTGCAGTGATCATCACCGGATCGTCGAAGGCGTTCTGCGCGGGCGCTGACATCAACGCATTCGACGCATTGCGCGCCGAATCGATCCTGGGGTCGTTCGACGCTGGCGGCGGGCCGACCTGGGAGGTGCTTAACGCGTGTCGCAAGCCGGTGATCGCCGCAGTCGAAGGCGTAGCCTTCGGCGGTGGTTGCGAGCTAGCGCTGGCCTGCGACACGGTCATCGCCGGAGCGGGCGCTCGGTTCGCCGTGCCGGAGGTGAAGCTCGGAGTGATCCCGGGGTGCGGGCGGCACGCAACGCCTAATCCGGGCCGTTGGCAAGGCCAAAGCGATGGCCAGCGCTCAGCGGCGATCCGCTGGATGCAGCGGCCGCCGA
>NZ_BAOX01000492.1:0-2038 GCF_000813105.1 Rhodococcus sp. BS-15
GGGGGCTGTGGGTTGACCTGCTTCGGTCATGATCAATACCAGGCCGCTCGCGCGCGAGCGCTAGGCGTAACGCGGTGATTCCGCCCTGCGACATTCCCCCGATACAGCCCGCTCGATATTGAGTTTGTCGAACGACCGCGAGCGCGTCGTGTGCGGATTGCTAGTAGGTGAAGGGCTTGCACTGGTCTGTCGTAGCTTGCCAGAACGGCCCTGTTCAACCTCGCTTGACTCAGGCTCCAGGCCATCGACCCGCTGAGCTTGTCGCCGCTGGCGACGGGATCGCGGTACCGGCGCTCGCCAGCTTCGTTCACGCCGCCGTTGACGCTGTCATCCCGCAGGGATGGTGCGGCTCCATGGATTGTGATTCCCGCGCGGCTATCGAACATCTTCAACGACCTACTGGCCAAGGCGTACATCCGCAGCGACCACGATCCCAACAGAAAGTGCTGCGCGAGGACGGACTCACCGACCTGCTCCACTGGGCGTACATCGCATTCGCGGGATGCTGCAGGAAATGCTGTCGCCTAGACGGCGCAGCGCGCATGACTGATAACTTGCGTGGATAGCGTTCAACACCGTTCGTGAAAACGCCTGTATACGGTTGTACAGGCAATTTTGTTCAGGGCAATGAAAACCCAGTTATCGCTGCATTATTGCTACAGTATCCGCGTGTGTATAGGACGGTCGAAGTCCTAGCAAGAACACCAGATGAAACAGGGCCGGAAGGGACCGAATATGACTACTGCCGAGGTGCAGAACGATGATTTCGCCGCAGCATTGGGGATCAGTGATCTGGATGATTTCGACCCCCGCGTACTGCAAAGCCAGTACGCGGACGATGCCGGGCTGTGGGCGCTTCTCGGACAGGTAACCGATGAGGCAGGGGTGGCCACCGGTGAACTGCTCAACGTGGACATCTCGGGGCAGGGGGTCAACGGTGCCGGTTCGGTGGGGCTGCTTCAGGGAATTACCGGCGCGGGCAAGTCCAACATGCTGGGTGGAATAATCCTCTCGCTCGCGGCTCGATACTCACCCGAGCGAGTGAACTTCGTTTTGCTGAACGTTGGATCCCACAGCGGTCTTCAGCATCTGCCTCACGTGGTTGCTTCCTCGGGTTACTCAGACGCGGGCGTGGCCTTCGAGACCGAAGCAAGCAATATGCTGCGGGCCGAGATCACCCGCAGAGAGACGTTGATCGCCGTCGTCGCAGGTGTCAGGGACCTTGGCGAGTATCGGGTGGTCCAAGAGTCGCGGTCCGATCTTCCACTGCTGCCGACCCTCGTTGTTATCGCCGATGAGTTCGGCAACACCGATAGCGATGGAGAGCTGGGTAAGACCCTCGAGCTTGTCAGTCGTAAAGGTCGCAGCCTTGGCATCAAGCTGCTGATATCGGGACAGCATCTCGACGCGAGGCAGATTGCCCGGTTGCAGACGAACAAATCCATCGGGATCAGCCTTCGATCGGCAGATCACGCCTCGTCGAATGCGGTCATCGGAACACCCGAGGCCGCGTCCCTTCCACTCGGCAAAGGCGACGCGATTCTCCGCCAATGGGAGTCCGGCATCACCACCAGTTTCAGGGCACTGCCCGCGCTACCGCACTTGGGTCCCGAGAACGCGCGGTCACTGCCGGAGCGGCTGTCGCTCATCCGTGAGGTCTTGCCGCCCGAGAGTTCAGTCTTCGCACCCAACCCATCGAATCGGTCACAGACTGCGATTCTCGTGACGCTCACTGCCACCTCGACTCCTCCTCTGGCAGATCAGGTTCCTGTGTCAGGTTTGCTGATCATCGATGAGCCGACAAAGGCTGGGGCCATCACGTCGGCGGCGTTCCGGGTGCGCGAGAACGACGGAACGTATGGTGCGCTGATTCAGATCTCTGACCCGGAGTTTCTGTATCGGCCATGAGGTTCGAGTGAATCCGCAAAGGAATACGGCCGCGGACTCCTACTCACCAGATCGGCATGACAAAGCATTCGGACACAGAACGAAACCATGAGCCCACCTCCTGCAACACTCCTGGTCAGGAAGTGTCCGC
>NZ_BAOX01000491.1:0-2056 GCF_000813105.1 Rhodococcus sp. BS-15
TGCCGGCTCTCCGGTGGCGGCCGAACGCCGCTTGCGTGAGGCCGGAATAGACCCGACGGCGCGCGGTGAAACCATCGACGCCGCAGCGTTCGTCCGCTTGGCCGCCACCGAAGCCTGAGGCGCTCTCCTACAGGCGGATGTCCTTCAGGGCAGTGAGCTCGGTCCACGTCGACGCGCCCTCGCGGGCCGCGGCCACCGGAGCGTAGCGGTCGGCGGCGATCAGTGTGCCCAGCTCCAGACCCGTCATCGACGCGATGTCGGCCACCGGAACCTGGTACGTCCGGTACGGGCCGAGGGGCGGGGGATCGGTCTCGAGTCGCAGTGGCTTGTCGAGGATCGGGTCGAGAGACGGCGACTGGTCGAGCACGTATCCGGTGCATGCGAGAGTCGAATCCTGCGACCATGCGGCGATCTTGAAGAACTGCCGCGGAATGGCGACGCCTCGGTAGACCGGATCGTCGTCGGCGAAGATGCAGCCGCTGAAGACCGAGAGCTTTCGGTCGTATTGCTCGGCGTTTCCCAGCACGTAGTCCTCGAGCCCCAACCACAGTGTCTTCGACTGGTTCAGCGTGGCCGTCTGCGGAGCACACACGGTGTAGTGGAACGTGTCCTCGTTGGCGCGCTCGGCCACCGCACGCTCACCCCACACCGGATCTCGCCGGCGAACCAGGTGCCCTCGATCGAGGTCGTTGTTCTTGTACAACTCGTTGCCTGCCTGCTGCGCAGCCGGTAGCCGATCGTCGAGTCGCCAGTTGTCTCCCCGCCCGACATCCTGCAGCTCGCGCCGTCGATGTTGACGCCGGTGACCGCGGCGAGGCGTCGGGCAGGGTCGATGGACACCGAGAAGTGCGTGTACGGAAGTACCACCACGTCAGCGCGATCGGGCAACGGAACGTCGATGTCGGCCAGGAACTTCGGGTCGAAACCGAGTGGTGTCGTCATCTGCCCATTGACTCACGTACCGGTTACCGGAGGGTGAACCGCCGCGAGGTATCGCTCGTTCAGCCTGGCGTGCCGCTCGGCCACGATGCGGCATTCCTCGCGCAGTTCCGGTGGATCGAGCACCGTGAAATCGGTGTCGAACGCTGCCAGCCACCGCGCGATCGAGGGCAGTGAATCTCCGGCCAACACCACCGCGCAGGTGCGCTCGTCGATGGATTCGAGTGTGCCCCATTGCTCGTCGATCATCGGGGCGATCGTCTCGATCGGCGCGTGCAACGCGATCCGCGCCTGAACCTGGGCGAACGCACGATCGATTCCCTTCGAGACGAACGCCGCCGCACCGCCCGACGGCAGCTCCCGGGGCGTGAACCGCGGACCCGTCGGAATCTTCGGAGTCAGGCGATCCACTCGAAACGACCGCCAATCCTCCCGCAGCACATCCCACCCCAGCAGATACCAGCGCGCGCCCGCCCGCACCAGGCTGTACGGCTCCACCTCGCGCCTGGACTCGGAACCGTCGTGCTTGCGGTAATCGAACCGCAACCGCTCGTGTCCGTGGCACACCGCGGCCACCGTGGACAGCACCGACGCATCCACCGCCGAACGCGGTGTCCTGTCCACCACGTCGATGCGCAACGCGTCGAGCCGATGCTGAATGCGCGAGGGCATCACCTGCCGCAACTTCGTCAACGCCCGCAACGACGCCTCCCCGATACCCGCCACCGAGCCCCCGGCTGCCGACTGCAACCCGAACGCCACCGCCAGCGCCTCGTCGTCGTCGAGCAGCAGCGGAGGCATCTCCGCGCCGGGGCCGAGCTGATAGCCGCCACCGACACCCGGCGTCGCATTGACCGGGTAACCGATGTCGCGCAGCTTGTCCACGTCACGTCGCAGCGTGCGAGGGGTGACGTCGAGCCGCTCCGCCAGTTCCGCGCCGGCCCAGTCACGACGCGTCTGCAGCAGAGACAACAGCCGCAACAACCGAGCCGAGGTTTCCTTCATGAGGTCACGATGCCACGCAATGCGGACAGCTACAGTCCGCATTGTGCATCCCAAAGTCCACTCGATGTGACATCGACCCCCCAAAAGTCCACTGAACGTCACATTGAGTACC
>NZ_BAOX01000490.1:0-2064 GCF_000813105.1 Rhodococcus sp. BS-15
TCCCCGAACCCATTGTTGCGCAATCGAAATCGGAGATCAGGACGATCCTGGACGAGGCCCTGGCGGTCACGGCACGCGCGAGCGCGACCTCCGGTGAGATCACCATCGACACCGTCTCGTCCGAAAACTCGGCCGTTGCCACATTGCTCGAACTGTCGACCACAGCCCGCATGGTCGTCCTGGCCACCCGCGGCCTCGGCGGGGCCGAACAACGATCACTGGGGTCGATCGTTTTCGCCGTCACCACCCATGCTCGATGCCCGGTCACGGTCGTGCGTGGCTGGTCAGGCGACGACGTGGACACGACGCATCCGGTTGTCGTCGGGGTGGACGGAACGAGGGCGAGCGCAGCGGCGACGGCGCTGGCATTCGAGGAGGCCTTCGTACGGTCGGCTCCGCTCACGGCAGTGCACAGCTGGTCCGACACGGATCTGTCTGTCGGACTTCCGATTCGAGGATTGGAATGGCCGGCCAATCGGCCCGCCGCGGCAGATCAGCTCGCCCGGATGCTCGAGCCGCACACACGTCGCTATCCGACAGTGTCGGTACGAACCGCAGTGGTCAAGGACCGCCCGGTGCAGGCCCTCCTCGATCACGCACAGGGCGCGCAACTTCTCGTGATAGGCAGTCACGGGCGCGGCGGCTTCCCTGGAATGATGCTCGGCTCCACCAGCAGGACGGTCATTGCACGCGCATCGTGCTCGGTGACCGTGGTTCCCGATGCAGCCCGCAATCGATCGACGACAACGAAGGAATACTTGTGAAGAAGTTCGTCTCGATCACGTTGGGATCCATTGCCGGAGTCTCGATTCTCGCGCTCGCTGCCATTCTCACGGCCGGGGGAATCTTCGTACCCGCCCACTATCTGGATCCCTGGTCGTCGGACTACTCCGATCGCTTCGACGACCCCCGAATGAAGGTCGTCGCTCGCGCAGAGTTGGCCCCGAGTAGCCACAACACCCAGCCATGGACCGTCACGCTCGATCCGTCAGACCCACAGGCGCTGTACCTGTTCGTCGACGGCACTCGCCTCACTCCCGCGGTGGACCCGCTGTCCCGCCAGGCCATGGTCTCGCAGGGAACGTTTCTCCAGTACTTGACGACAGCAGCGGCGGAGATGGGGTCGAGAGCAACAGTGGAGCTGTTCCCGGCCGGTCCGTACGACGAAGCCGACCTGATGCAGTCGATGATCGATACACCGGTTGCGAAAGTCACACTCACCGAGGACTCGACGGCTTCGACCGACGACGCCGGATCGTTGTTTCTCTCCGACACCAACCGCGCCCCGTATCAGGACGCCCCGTTGACGACCGCCCAGCTCGACGAACTGGCAGGTGTGGCAACCGAATCCGGCGCAACCATCCAGATGTTCACCGATACGGAGAACAAGGCGACGCTGGCCGAGTTCGCAGTCGTCGGCACCCTCATCGAAAGCCGATACGCCTCGGCTACCGACGAAAGTACGGCCTTGTTCCATCCCAACGAAGGCTCGAAGAACGATGCCCGGTCCGGATTTGCGGTGGAAGGCCAGGGAACCAGTGGCTTCATGAAGTACTTCTTGCAAGGGCTCATCACGATTGTTCCGTCGATCAACGACGATGCGGCAACCGCGAAAAGCGCTATCTCGTCGACCGACGAAGCCGTGAGCCACACTCCCGCCTACGCACTGGTCAGTACGGCATCGAATTCCCGCTCCGAGCAGGTACAGGCGGGCATGCTCTACGCCGGACTGTCACTGCGAGCCCGCACCCTGGGATTGGTGATGCAACCACTGAGCCAGGCTCTCCAGGAATACCCCGATATGGCCGAACCGTACGAAGCGATTCACGACGAATACGCTTCGGCAGGTCAGACAATTCAGATGATGGTGCGAATAGGCTCTCCTACCACGGAATACCCTACGACGATGCGCCGCGACGCCACCACATTGATACGAACTTCGTGAGGTAGCCGAACTTGACTGCATGTGCCGCCGACTAGAGGCCCAAAGGCTCTACGCGGACGACGCCCTGGCCAGCAAGCTGTTGCCATGAACGAATCCGCAGGATAGTGCCCCATGGGGTG
>NZ_BAOX01000489.1:0-2064 GCF_000813105.1 Rhodococcus sp. BS-15
CCCCACACCTCGGGGCAGAAGCGGTAGCCGAGGTTCAGCACACCTTCGCCATGAAAGCCGCGGACACGGATCCCGGCCAGGCCGATCACGTCGGGATTGGTTCGGGTCGTCACCGCGCAATATCCGTAGCCGTGTTCCGTCCAGTGTGCGAGCCAGGCGTCGACCAGGAGGGCGGCCTTCGCCGTGTCGGGCGGGTCCGATTCGAACCGGGTCATGCGGGGATCGGTATGCAGTTCGATCATCACCTGCCGATCCTCTTGACGCAGGGGGCGCAGGATCAGCCGGGTTGTTTCGATCTCACTGAACACAAGTGCGAAACTATCGCCGTTCCGGCAAGACCACCACTACGGACCACACCAGCCCGGTGATCGCGGGCCAGAAGATCGACCGATCTTGGTTGGAAGACGGCCTCAGACTGGCGCTCCAGCGCCAACACCTCGCCAGCTGGTGGGCGAACAGCTACATGGAACAACTGCGCATCTACGCTGCCACGGATGCGATGGAGCGCGGTCCACACGGCTGCCATTCACGATGGTCACGGAGTAGTGCCCAGAGAACGTCGACGAGCCTGCGGGCGAGCGCGATGATGGCTTGGACGTGCCGTTGATGTTCGGCACGTTTGCGCTGGTAGAACTCTCGCGATGGTCCTTCCCGTTGTACGCTGCTGAAGGCTGCCATGAAGAAGACGTGTCTCAGGCGGCGGTGGTAGCGCTTGGGTCGGTGCAGCACTCCGGTGCGGGTTCCGGAGTCGTTGGGGACGGGTGCGAGGCCCGCGTAGGCGGCAAGTCTCGCGGCTGTACCGAACGCAGCGAGGTCGCCGGCAGTGATGGCGAGGAACTCCGCTCCCAGTCGCGTGCCGATACCGGGGACACTCTCAATGATGTGCGCCTGGTGGTGATTGCGGAAGCATTCGGTGATCTGTTTGTCGAGTGCCTTGATCTCGCGGTCTAGTTCGAGCAATTGGCGGGCGAGGCGGGTGGCGAGCTGCTCGGTGGTCGATTCCGCCTGCACTGCAACGGTTTGCGCGCCTGCAGCGGCGAGCGCTTTGGCCACCATCCCAGGGATTGTCGGCCGCCGGACACCCAGCTGACGAAGATGAACGCTTATCTCTTCGGTGCCGGCGGCGCGGATCGCCGCTGGCGTGCAGTAGCGGGTAAGCAGTGCCAGGCCGGTGCGTGTGGTGTAGTCGAAGGCGCGCTCAAGCTCAGGAAAGATGCGGAGCAGCAGTGCCCTGAGTCGGTTGATGCGGGACACCCACTCCCCCATGAGATCCGCACGGTAGGCGGTCAGAAGGCTGAGCTCGGCGACGACATCGTCCGGTGTGGTAACGGTCGTCAGGTCGCGGCGTAGGCGTGCGGTTTCCGCGATGACGAGGGCATCCTTGGCGTCTGTCTTGCCTTCACCCGGAAAGGCACCGGTCATGCGGTTGACGACACGGCCGGGGACGTATGTGACCGTCTGACCGGCAGCTGTGAGCACAGCAAGCAGCTGACGTCACAGCAGCGCAGATTCGGGTGAGGTCAGATCAACCGCCCATCGGTTCGTCGACGAGTCGCCGGTCGCGCGCGCTTTGTCGAGCAGACATTCGATGTTGTGTTGGTCGTTATGCACTCGGATCGACCACAGTTGCCGTCCGGTGTTGTCGATCGCTGCGGCGTGATGCGCGGCTTTGCCGATGTCGATGCCGATCCAGATTGCATCCGGTTGTGCTGTCACAGAGTCCCTTTCCATCGAAGATCCCCGACTGGGTGGACGGCTCCGCCGGCGTTCCTCTAAATAGCGACTCTCGCGCAGATAACAACGTGTCTCAATCAGCGGCCGGAGTGTCCGCGACGGACGAGGTGGCCATCCTTCCGAAGCCACACCAGCGGCTGGTGATTGTCAGCCTCGCCTCGAACGTCGTCGGGCACCTGAAGTGATCACCTCCAGGTGGGGAAATGTTAGAGAGGATTGTGCGGCGGTGCGGGCGCGTGATCATCAGATCTATCTGAACTTGATCGCCTCTCTACCTCCGGGCTCTCCGATCCCACCGGAGTACATCAATCCGTGCCTGACCGCACCGCC
>NZ_BAOX01000488.1:0-2067 GCF_000813105.1 Rhodococcus sp. BS-15
CCCGTCGACCCGGCCCGATATGCCGCTGTCAACGACGAGGTCGGATGGAAGTCGCCGTCGGGCAACGTCTATTGCAAGCTCGGCTCCACCGCGTTCTCGTCCGGCTGCCAAGCCACGGACGCACCCGTGCCCGACGGCGCGGACTGCGACAAGCCACCCTTCTCGGCCGACGAGATGAGCAAGGGCTTCTTCCTGGATCCGGGCAAGGTAACGCCGATGTGCTTCAACCAAGGCGCTTTCGGGGTCGAGAACGCGCAATCGCTGGACTACAACACATCGATCTCGCACCTCGGCTACACCTGTTACTCCCGACTCGAAGCGATGGTCTGCGACGCGGGCAGCGGACACGGTTTCGTGCTGTCCATGCAGCAGGCGACGTCCAACTGATCAGCGAGCCTCATCCCGTCGAGGTTCCATGACGAAGTCGTCCAGATCGGCCCGTCGGGTCATTTCCCAGTAGTCGACGATGCGCCATGGCAGCGTCGAGACCACGCGTCCGGCGTCGTTGCGGTACCAGTTGTCCATGCCGCCGTGCGACCAGATCATCTTTTCGTGCGCCTCGTCGTGCTTGCGGACGTACTCCGCTTCCACGTCAGGTTTGCACTCGATGGCTCCGATTCGCTTGTCCACCATGTCGATCAACACATCGACGATGTAGCGCACCTGGCATTCGGCGATGGTGATGTAACTGCCTCCGTGGCCCAACACCGTTCCGGGGCCGCACGTGATGAAAAAGTTCGGGAAGTCCGGGACGGTGATGCCGAGATACGCGTGCGCATCCTCCGGGCCCCAGATGTCGCGAATGGACTCACCCGATCGGCCCCGCACGTCGATCGGCGTCAGCAGCTTGTGGGTTTCGAAGCCCGTTGCGAGGATCACCACATCGACCTCGGTCTCCGAACCATCCTGCGCGACAACCGAGTTGGTAGTGATCGAGGAGACGGCGTCGGCGATGAGGGTGACGTTGTCTCGTTTCAGCGCGGCGTACCACCCGTTGTCGAGCAGCATCCGCTTGCCGAAGGGCGGGTAATCGGGAAGCGACTTCTCGATGAGGTCCGGCCTGCCTTCGAGCTCGGCTTCGATATAGCGAGTGAAGACCCGTCGATGGGCGTCGTTCGCCGGGTTGATCGAGCGCTGCGGATACTCCCATTCGGGATCGACCTGCAGCGAGCTGTGCACCCGATCGTTGAAGTTCCAGGCCAGCCTCGTCCGGTACCACAGCCTGTACAGCGGAACGACGTCCATCAAGTAGTTGGCGTCGTCGCCCATCTCGGTGAAATACACGTCGCTCGACGACACCCACTGCGGCGACCGCTGGAACACGGTCGCATGCCCCACCGTCGACGCGATGGCCGGCAGCACCTGCATGGCACTGGCCCCGGTTCCGACGATAGCGACACGCTTGCCGGTCAGATCCAGATCGGCCGGCCAGTTCGCGGTATGGAAGATGGGGCCGTCGAACGACTCGAGCCCGGGGATGTGGGGCACCTTCGGCCGATTGAGCTGACCGGTAGCGGTGATCACCACGTCGGCGGTCAAGATCTCACCATCCATCGTCGTGACGGTCCAGCCTTGCCGCTGCGCGTCGTACTCTGCGGTCGCCACCTCGGTGTCGAAGCGAATACCCTGCCGCAGATCCTGTTCGGAGGCGACATCGCTGAGGTACTGCCACACCTCGTCGCGCTTGCCGAAGTGCGTGCTCCACGCACGCGGCGCGAAGGAGTAGGAGTAAAGGTGGCTGGGGGTGTCGACGCCGGCACCGGGGTAGGTGTTCTCGAACCAGCCGCCGCCCACGTCGGAGTTCTTCTCGAGCACGGTGTGACTGATGCCCGCCTCGTGCAGCTTGATGGACGCGAGCATCCCCGAGACGCCGGCACCGATCACGATGACCGACAGATCGTTCGGTGCGGCCACCGGAGTGTCCGCGGCGGTGAAGCCCATGTCCTCGGCCACCATGACGCCGAACTCGGGAGGAACCTGCTCACCGACGGCCGCGCTGATCATCTCGACGAGGTGCTCCGAGTCGGGTGCGGGCACCGCCATGGGCGTGCCCTCGTGGAACGCGCA
>NZ_BAOX01000487.1:0-2074 GCF_000813105.1 Rhodococcus sp. BS-15
GTGGTGCGGCACCTTCGGGGCCGAAGGCGTCCCCGGCTCCGAAGGCGAGCCCGAAGACCGCGGCTAGGGCGATGGTGAATCCGACGAACTTCGATGATGCGTTCATCGTGCGAATCTCCTGTCCGGGTCTGGTGTCGATCAGGAGGCGAGCTGGTAGCCGGCCTCGTCGACTGCGTGGGCGATGGCCGTCTGCTCGATCGGGGTGTCCGAGTCGATATCGACTCGGCCGCTCGCGAGGTCGACATTCACGGCGGTCACACCGGGGATGCCGCTGATCTCCTCTCGGACCGAGGAGACGCAGTGCCCGCAGGTCATTCCGGTGACGGTGACGGTGGTGTTCATCGATGCCCTTCTTTCTTCGATTCGGAATGTGATCGAGGTCGTCGCGACCCACTTACAGATTTACCATACCCCCCTACGGTATGCAACGAGATGTGCCGCACCGGTGCTACGGCATGACCCTGGGCACTGACCGGAACACCGCCCTCGGATGCGGGAGCGGCACCCAGAATCGAACGTCGCACCAGAGCCTGCATCGGCGGGCGTCCTCGACTCCGGCTACTACGAACGCGGATTACGCGCGCGCAGAGATGCCCACAATCTTCTCGATGATGTCGCTTCCGTCCTTGCCGACGTCGAATCTCGTGCGGACAGAGTGTTCTTTGGGTGATGATCATCGTCATCGCCATACTGGCCACGATCATGCTCTTCGTATACGAGCGTTCGGCCATCACACCGGTAGTCGGTACGCAGGCAATCCATTCGGCGTTCTGTCGTGGCTGCGCTCGGCGTCGCTGCACTGACCGTACTGGCGTTCGACCTCGGGATGGGTGGCTGGATGCTGCTGCTGTACTACACCGAGACCATGCCACCGGCCACCGACGCTGCGTTCTGGATGCTCATGCAAATCGGTATCGTCCTCGGGGTGGTCACGGGTTACCCCGTCGTCCGTCGCCTCCAACGTCACCGCAACACCCCCGCCTGAGGCGTGGGTGGCCCGCATTCGTGTGAATGCGGGCCACCGGTCGGTGGATAGTCGTGAACGGTGCCGCGTCGATACCCTCGTGTTCGGCAATCATCGTCGAGGTCTCGGGTGTGGGCAATGCAGGCCACTTCTCGGCGTGCACTGCCGCTAGCCGGTGGCCGGTACCTCGCCGCTTTCGGTCACCGTGGTCTCGGTGGGGGGTGGGGTGAGCCGGTCGGATCGATCGAGCGCATAGAGAGCGGCCACAGATGCCGCCCCGACCAGGGTCAGTATCGCCCAGATCAGTGCACCCAGATGCGCGTCGCTGAGAAGCCCGAAGACGGCTCCTGTACCCAGGTTGCCGAGCAGGATGCCGACCCCGACGATGGTGTTGTAGAACCCGTAATGGGTGGCCACCAGCTTCCCGCCCGACAGGGTCACCACCGTGTCCATCTCGAACGGAAACACCGCGGCGGTGCCGACCGCCAACAGTGCAGCGGTGAACACCAGGGCACCGGCGGCGGCCCACCCGCCCAGCGCGGCCGGGCTCGGCAGCACGATCAGCGGGAGGAACGCCAGCGCCATGATTGCCATACCGACCACCACGCTTCGCCCCGAACCCCACCTGCGGGACAACCAGGACGTGATCCGGAACTGCCCGGCGATCGCGACCACGCCGGAGACCACGAACAACGAGGTCACCAGAGCGGTGTCGGACCTGCCGTTACCGACTACCACCGCAGCCTGCAGCGGCAGCGCAAGATAGATCTGGAACGAAAGCACGTAGGATCCGATCATCGCCAGCGCGAACAGCACGAAGGGTCGGTTGGCCATCACCACCCGCCAGTCCTCGAGTACCGATGTCGTGGCCCCGGTCGTCTCGGCCCGGTGCGCGGGGAGCGTCCAAATCTGCACGATCGTCAGAACAGCAAAAATCGCGGCCGCTGCCAGTGAGGTGACTCGGAAGTCGAGGGTGGTCAGAGCGAGACCGATCAACGGGCCCAGCAGAATCCCGGCCTGATAGAACACGTTGAACACCGCGAACGCCTCGACCCGCCGTGGCCCTGCGTCGGCGGCCAGATACGCCCGCACGGCCGGGTTGAACAGCGA
>NZ_BAOX01000486.1:0-2076 GCF_000813105.1 Rhodococcus sp. BS-15
ATCGCCGACGTACTCGCCGTGGTCTCGCACGCCGATGTTGGCCTCGTCGCCCGCGCCGACTCCGGCGACGAGGTGCTTGCGATCCTTGCCGCGACGGTGGCGTCGCTGCGCGGAGACGACATCGCTGCGGCCCTCGCTGCTCCGAAGGTTGCCGCATTGCGGCCCTCATCCCCGAGGCCGCCGAGGCGGTGCGCGAGGTGCTGCTCGGAATCGAGATCGTCGACGCCGCCCGTGCCCGCGCCCGGCTCGTCGACGTCGGTTTGATCGCTTCGTCGACGTCGACAACGTAACCTCGGGGCGTGTCTCGCATCGCTTACTTCGGCCCATCGGGAACGTTCACGGAGATGGCGCTTGCGCAGTTCGAGAGGCTCGGAACGTTCGGCGCAGTCGGTCTGGACGGGACGGTCGAGCGGATCTCGGCGTCGAACCCGCCTGCAGCGCTCGAGGCCGTGCGATCTGGTGCGGCCGACGCGGCCGTGGTCCCCATCGAAAGCTCCATCGAGGGAGCGGTTCCACCGACGCTCGACGCGTTGTCGGAGGGTCGCCGGTTGCAGATCGTCGCCGAGACCGAGATCGAGGTGGCCTTCACCATTCTCGGCGGTCCCGGTGTCACCCTCGATTCGGCTCGCACGGTCAGCGCCTACCCGATCGCACTCAATCAGGTGCGCCAGTGGCTGCAGGCAACCATGCCCGATGCCGTGGTGCAGTCCGCGTCGTCCAATGCCGGTGCAGCAGAGGACGTTGCGGCCGGAATGGTCGATGCGGCGGTGTCGACCCGGCTCGCCGGTGAGCGCCTGAAGTTGCCGCAGTTGGCCGACGGGATCATCGACGTGGAGGGCGCGCGGACTCGCTTCGTACTGGTGACCGCGCCGCAATCGGTGCCTGCGCGCACCGGTGCCGACCGCACCTCGGTGGTACTCGAGCCGCCGAACGATCCGGGCACGCTGCCTGCCGCGTTGGCCGAGTTCGGAATTCGCAACATCGACCTGACCTTCATCGAATCACGGCCCACCCGTTCACGATTCGGAACGTACAGGTTCTTCATCGACTGTGCCGGGCACATCGACGACCCGCTCGTCGCGGAGATGTTGGCCGCATTCCACCGCAAGATGCCTTTGCGGTTCCTCGGATCCTGGCCCACCGCAACAGGAACGGGTGGTTCGGTACCGCCGCCGATCGACGAACACGTGCAGTGGGTCGCAGACATTCGTGCCGGACGCGGTGATCTGTGATGGGCAAACTGATTCTGGTCCGGCACGGTCAGACCACAGCCAACGTCGCGAAGATACTCGACACCTCACCGCCGGGAGCCGAGCTCACCGAGTTGGGGCACCAGCAGGCCGAGGCCTATGCGCAGACCTGGATCGGTCGCCGGCCCGCGGTGCTGGTGTCCTCGATTGCGTTGCGCGCCAAGCAGACTGCCGGCTACATCGAGCGAGCGGCCGGGGTTCCCCTGCTGGTCACCGACGGGATTCACGAGACCTTCGCAGGAGATCTGGAGGACCGCGACGACCCGGACGCGCACCGCGAGTTCACCGAGATCTTCAGCCGCTGGCACGCCGGAGATCTGGCGGCGACCGTACCCGGAGGCGACAGCGGACATTCGGTGTTGGAGCGCTACGTCCCGGTGCTCGACGGCCTCCGCGCGCAGTACCTGGGTGACGACACCGCAGGCGACGTCGTTGTCGTCAGTCACGGTGCCGCAATCCGACTGGTGGCGGCGGTACTGGCCGGCGTCGAGGGCACGTTCGCGGCCGACAACCACCTCGACAACACCCACACCGTCGAGCTGCTTCCGCTACCGGGCGGAGGATGGTCCTGCGCCAAATGGGGCACGTTCCTGCCGCCGTTCGAGGGCAAGGGCAGCAAGAAGGCCGACAACCCGATCAGCTAGCGGAGATGCTCTGCGCCGATGCGATCAGCTCGGCCAGGGCAGAGGTCACTCTGCGATCCGTTGCGCCGGTCAGTGAGCTCCACGACGTGCCGTCGGCGGCGAGGGTGGAGGTGGCGACGATGCGTCCGGCTCGGGTGTCGAACAGGGCGACGGGTCTGCCGGCCACGTGCGGGTGCCGTGCC
>NZ_BAOX01000485.1:0-2099 GCF_000813105.1 Rhodococcus sp. BS-15
CGGTGGCGTCGGCGATCTGACCGTGCAGGCGCAGACCCTGCGCGACGCCGTCGACGCGGCTCTGACTCGGACGGGAGCGACCTCGGTCGACGTCGTCGGGTATTCCGCCGGCGGAGTGGTGGCCCGGATCTGGGCCACCGATCTGGGCGGTGCCGAGCAGGCCCGACGCATCGTGACCCTCGGCTCCCCGCACCATGGCACTCAAGTGGCGGCTCTGGCGGCCCAGTTCGTGCCCGACCAGTGCGCCACCGCCTGTCAGCAGCTCGCCCCGGACAGTTCCGTGTTCGCCGCTTTGAACGCCGGGGACGAGACCCCGGAGGGACCGCAGTGGGTGTCGATCTGGACCGAACTGGATCAGGTGGTGACCCCGCCGACGTCGGCCGAACTCGACGGGGCCGTCAACATCCCCGTTCAGAGCGTGTGCGCGGACTCGACCGTCGATCACGGGAACCTGCCGCGCGATCCTCTCGTCGGCGCGATGGTCTCCGCGCAGCTGGACGGCGATTCCACCACCCAGCTCGGCGCAGCTGATTGCAGCCGTCTCAGCTCGTGATGTCCTTGGTGGTGAAGTTCGCCCACGCCGCCCCCAGGAGCACGACGACGTAGACGCCCTGCAGACCGACACCGCGCACCAGGTCCCGCGTCGGCACCGGATCGCGGAACAGGTCGACGAAAGCCAACCAGTATCGCGTCGGAAGATACGGTGCGATGGCGTCGGCGGCGTCCAGTGTCAGCAGCAGAGAGCTGGCGATGAGGAACGCCAGTGCGCCCAGCGTCGCGGCGAGCGGGGAGTCGGTCAAGGTCGACAGAAACAACCCCATGGCGGCGACTCCGAGCATGGACAGCGTCACGTAGAGCACGGCGATGACGGTGCGCGCGGCGACCTGTTGATCGGTCAGCACCGTGCCGGACACGCTGGAGACGCCGGCCAACGACGTGGTGTCGAACAGCGTCGTACCGACGAAGTACGCGACAGCGGCCACGATGACCACGGCCAGCATCACGAAGGCGGCCACCGAGATCAGCTTCGCCACCAGTAGCTTGGTGCGTCCCACCGGGCGGGCGAGCAGGTAGCGCAGGGTGCCGGCCTGAGCCTCACCGGCAACGGAATCGCCTGCGATGACGGAGACGGCGACGGGCAGGAACAACGGCAGCACGATGGCGAGCGCGGCGAGCGGATAGAGCTGGCCGTTGGTGAGCACCGCGGACAGAAACGCAGGGCCTTCGCCGGGGCGCGGACCGACGTCGGTGAGGGCCAGCAGACCCGCGACGATGGTGGGCAGCAGATTGAGCAGCAGAATGACGACCCAGGTGCGGGGTCGGCTCAGCATCGCGCGCAGCTCGACGCCGATCATGCGGTCACCTCCGTCCGGGTGGAGCGGACGGGACCGTCGATTCGGTCGGCACTCGAGCCGGTAACGGCCAGCACGGATTGCTCCAGACTCATCTGCTGCGTCGTCAGCTCGCTCACCCGCACCCCGCCTTCGACGAGCAGTCGATTGAGCAGGCCGAGTCGGGGTGTTCGATCACGAGCTGCTGCCCTTCACGGTGGAGCACGGTGGCGTTCTGGACTCCCGAGAGCACGGTGACGGCCTCGGCCGGGTCCGGGGTGCCCACCAGCACCCGGCCGGTGGGCTGCTGGAACGCGGAGAGCTGATCCTGCAGAACGAGGCGACCCCGATCGAGCACTCCCACTCGGTCGCACAGTTGCTCCACCTCGGCCAGCAGGTGACTGGAGAGGAACACCGTGGTGCCCGCCGCATGCAGACCCAGGAGCAATTCTCGAATCTCCAGGATTCCCTGTGGGTCGAGACCGTTGGTCGGCTCGTCGAGGATCAGCAGCTCGGGCGTGCGCATGAGCGCCGCGGCCAAGCCGAGGCGCTGCCGCATACCGAGCGAGTACTGCTTGACCGGTCTGCGTCCCACCCCGCAAGGCCCACCTGCTCGAGGGCTTCGCCGACGCGGGCGTTCCTGGTGCGCCGGGACCCCGCCCGGCCCCGGCCGCGTCGAGCAGTGTGAGGTTCCGGCGGCCGGAGAGGTTGGGGGTAGGCGGCGGGGTTCTCGATCAGCGCCCCCCACCCGCGGCAGCACGTTTCTTC
>NZ_BAOX01000484.1:0-2119 GCF_000813105.1 Rhodococcus sp. BS-15
GGACCGCCACCTCGGTGAGTCGAACCGCCCGCACGTCACCGTCGCGGTGGCGTCGTCGATGCCGGCCGCGGTGGACGACGGCGATGCGGTCCGGTTCGATCCGTTCGATGTACGTCTCGGTGGGCTCGTCGTGTTCGGTGGTCGAACGATCACGCTGGCGCGACTGGTCGTTCCGTCGAGCGAGTTGCTCGATCTGCACGCCCGGGTGTACGAGGCCGTGGGCGAACGATCGCTCGATCACCTCGAACCCGGCCGATGGACACCTCACGTGACGGTCGCCCGACGGTTGACGCCCGAGGAGGCAGGAGCAGCGGTGCGCCTGCTCGCGGTCGACGTCGACGATCTGGTCGGATCTGCAGTTGCGCTGCGCAGATGGGACGGCGAGGGCAAACGTGAATGGCGAATCGGATGATCGGCGAACGTCAGAACCGATAGTCACCGAACTGAGTCACCTCCGCGTGGGTATCGGGAGCGAAGCCTGCGAGCACGAAGCGTCGAGGGCCAGGAAAAGCAGCACAAGCACCAATACAATTGTCATGCTGTTAGCTTCCAACCTGCAGAGACAGCGCACGAGTGGCAGTAACGCCACATATCGACGACTTTCTGCCATACTTCTACGCATGCTGAAACGAGTGGTCGTCGCGCTGATGCCGTTGACCGAACCTTTCGAGCTGGGCGTCGCCTGCGAGGTGTTCGGATTCGATCGCTCGGACGAGGGCCTTCCCACCTACGACTTCTCCCTGATCGCGGGTGTACCCCAACCGATCCGCACCCGCGTCGGCTACACCATCGACGTGCCACACGATCTCGACAGCCTCGACAGTGCCGACCTGATCATCATCCCGGCCGGGGGCACCGAGGCGGCGGTCGACGGCAGCTACGTCTGCGGCACCGAATACGACGCGTCCATCGAACCTCTGCTGGCCAAACTACGGGCGGCGGTGGAACGCGGCGCGATGGTCGCGAGCCTCTGCAACGGCGCCTTCGTACTCGGCAAGGCGGGACTCCTCGACGGCCGACCCTGCACGACGCATTGGCGGCACTCTGCCTCACTGGCCGCGAAATACCCCCTGGCACAGGTGGATCCGAATGTCCTCTACGTGGATGCAGGCAACGTACTCACCAGCGCCGGCACGGCAGCCGGCATCGACCTGTGCCTGCACATCGTGCGCAAGTACCAGGGCAGTGTCGTGGCGAACGGCATCGCCCGCAGGATGGTCGTTCCTCCGCATCGTGACGGCGGCCAGGCTCAATTCGTCACCAGCCCCCTGCCCGCCACTCGCACCGAGACACTGGCTCCGCTGCTGGACTGGATGACCGAGAATCTCGACTCCGAGCTCACCATCGGTCGATTGGCGGCGCGGGTGAACATGTCTGCGCGAACCTTCGCCCGCAAGTTCGCGGCCGAGACCGGAACGACTCCCGCACGCTGGCTCAACGACCAACGAGTACTGGCTGCGCAGCAGCTGTTGGAGAATTCCGACCTGCCGATGGACTCGATTGCCGAGGTGGTCGGCTTCGGAAACGCCGCGGCCCTCCGTCAGCATTTCGTCCGATTGCGATGCACCACGCCCAATTCGTATCGCCGCACGTTCCGTGCCGCACCCCAGCCCGCCTGAGCAGGGGGCCGCACAGAGCCGGGATGATTCCGGCGAGTACCTGCGTTGAGACACACCAGAAGCGCAATCAATCGAAAGGGACCGCGTGGCCACTCAGACTTTGACCCAGCAGAATTTCGACGAGATCGTGACGAGCAACGACGTGGTGTTGGTCGATTTCTGGGCGTCCTGGTGCGGACCGTGCCGCCAGTTCGCTCCCACCTTCGAGAAATCGTCCGACGCGCACCCCGACGTCGTGCACGCCAAGGTCGACACCGAGGCCGAGCAGGGCCTTGCTGCGGCAGCGCAGATCCAGTCGATCCCGACGATCATGGCGTTCCGCGAAGGAATTCTCGTCTACGCACAGCCCGGCGCACTGCCTGCACCGGCGCTCGAGGACCTCGTCGGTCAGATCAAGGCACTCGACATGGACGTCGTGCGCCAGCAGATCGCCGAGCAGGCTCCCGCGGCGGAGTAATTTCTGGTCGCTGCACACGAAGTGAAGGGCCGCTCACCGAATT
>NZ_BAOX01000483.1:0-2121 GCF_000813105.1 Rhodococcus sp. BS-15
TCCCCGGCTGCGCGCCGACGCCGACATCGTGCTCGCCCGCTACCCTCAGGCTCGATCGGCGTTGCTGCCGTTGCTGCACCTGGTGCAATCCGAGGACGGATATCTCACGCCTGCCGGAATCGAATTCTGCTCGGATGTAGTCGATCTCACCGGAGCAGAGGTGACCGCGGTCGCGACGTTCTACTCGATGTATCGCCGCGAGCCCACTGGCAACTATCGCGTCGGAGTGTGCACCAACACCCTGTGCGCCGTCATGGGCGGTGACGCCATCATGGATGCCTTGCGGGATCATCTCGATATCGACCACGGCGGAACCACGGCCGACGGTGCCATCACCCTCGAGCACATCGAGTGCAACGCCGCGTGCGACTTCGCGCCGGTGATGATGGTCAACTGGGAATTCTTCGACAACAGAACTCCGGCGTCGGCGCGGGAACTTGTCGACGCGCTTCGATCCGGTGCGCAGGTGACCCCGACCCGCGGCGCTCCGCTGTGCACGTTCCGCGAGACCGAGCGAATTCTGGCTGGGTTCGCCGACGACCGACCCGGGGCACTCGAATCCTCCGGCAGCGCAGGCGAAGCCACTCTCGCCGGCCTCCGGTACGCGCTAGAGCACTCGATGTCGGCTCCCCGGGCCGACGCCGGCTCCCCGGACGATCACCCCGATCTGGGTGCCGAAGCAGTGGCGGAGACGGTGCGCGAGAAACCCGCTCCGGCTCCTTCGGCCACCGTTCCACCGCAGCCGAACACCACCGAAACCGATCCGCCGACGAAGGGGATGTGACATGGCCCTGACGCCGGTGCTGAGCGAATTCTGGGACGAGAAGAACTCGTGGACACTCGACACCTACCGCAGTCACGAGGGATATCGAGGCCTGGAAAAGGCCCTGGCCATGGACCCCGACGATCTCATCGCCTTCGTCAAGGATTCCGGTCTGCGCGGTCGTGGCGGTGCAGGATTCCCGACCGGAACGAAGTGGAGCTTCATCCCACAGGGTGACGGGAAAGCTCACTACCTGGTGGTCAACGCCGACGAGTCGGAGCCGGGTACGTGCAAGGACATGCCATTGATGATGGCGAGCCCGCACACGTTGATCGAGGGGATCATTATCGCGGCGTACGCTATTCGGGCATCGCACGCCTTCGTGTACGTCCGCGGTGAAGTGGTACCGGTGCTGCGCCGTCTGCAGGCCGCGGTTGCCGAGGCATACGCGGCCGGATACCTGGGCAAGGGCGTTCTCGGAACGGGATTCGATCTCGAACTGGTGATCCATGCCGGTGCCGGCGCGTACATCTGCGGCGAGGAGACGGCTCTGCTCGACTCGTTGGAGGGTCGCCGCGGACAACCCCGGCTGCGTCCACCGTTCCCCGCGGTCGCAGGCCTGTACGCGCGCCCGACAGTGGTCAACAACGTCGAATCGATCGCCAGCGTTCCGGTGATCCTGCGCAACGGAATCGAATGGTTCCGGTCGATGGGCAGCGAGAAGTCACCCGGATTCACCCTCTACTCGATCTCCGGCCACGTGTGTCGCCCCGGCCAGTACGAGGCCCCGCTGGGCATCACCCTGCGGGAACTGCTGGACTACGCGGGCGGCATCCGGCCCGGTCACGAGCTCAAGTTCTGGACACCGGGAGGATCGTCGACACCGATGTTCACCGGCGATCACCTCGACGTGCCACTCGACTACGAAGGCGTCGGCGCCGCCGGATCGATGCTGGGAACCAAGGCATTGCAGATCTTCGACGACACGACGTGCGTGGTGCGAGCGGTGTTGCGATGGACGGAGTTCTACGCACACGAATCCTGCGGCAAATGCACCCCGTGCCGAGAGGGAACCTACTGGCTGGTGCAGATACTGCGCCGCGTCGACGGCGGAACCGGCAGCGAAGCGGACCTCACCACGTTGCTCGACATCGCGGACGGCATCGCCGGAAAGTCGTTCTGCGCCTTGGGAGACGGAGCCGCTAGCCCCATCGTGTCCTCGCTGAAGTACTTCCGCGACGAGTACATCCGACACGTCACCGAACAGGGATGCCCCTTCGATCCACACCGATCGACTCTGATGGCAGAGGAGCTGACGTCATGACCACAGCAGCACATGGTCGTTCCGCGGGCTCCAC
>NZ_BAOX01000482.1:0-2204 GCF_000813105.1 Rhodococcus sp. BS-15
CGTCCCAGCCGGAGACGCGCCCGCACTCACGAGGAGGGGCGTCGGCGCCTGCATTGTGCGCGGCTTCTTGATCCGGCCGCGCACCTGGTAGTAGTCCCCGTTGACGTCGATCGGCTCGATCTCGTTCCAGAGGCGGATCACGATGTCGGTGAACTCGCTGGCCATGTCGTAGCGTTTGTCGTGCTCGACGAATTCCTCGCCGAAGAGCGCTGCCTCGTCGGCGCTGAAACCGGTGACGACGTTCCAGCCCCAACGACCCTCGCTGAACGCGTCCAGTGTCGCCCCCATGCGGGCGACGTGGGCGGGCTTGTGGTGAGTCGTGTGGAACGTAGAGATCACGCCAATGTGCTCAGTAGCGGTGAGCAAGGCCATCGCGAGCAACGGTGCATGGTACGCGGGTGACTGATGCCCGGCTAGCTCCGCCGCTCGCTGGTGTCCTGACCAGTTGTCAGCGATGAACAGCGAGTCGAAGCCGGTGTGCTCGGCCGCCTGTGCGAGCGCGATCAGGTTGGCCTTTGTCATTTCCGGGGTGCGGCGGGCCGCTTCGTCCGAGTACAGGAAGTTGGTCTTTCCTGAAGGGAAGAAGTAGCCGAGGTGGAGCTCGTCAGCATTGGTGGGGCGGTGCTTCATGGGGATTCCTTCGTTGGGCTGGCCGGACTCAACCCGCGGGGCTGAGCATGCCTTCGGGGTCGAAGGCGGCGCGGAGGCGGCGCTGGAGCGCGAGGTCCGCCGGATCGAGTTCGCGAATCAGCCAGGGGCGTTTGAGTCGCCCCACGCCGTGTTCGCCTGATGCGGTACCACCGAGGGCGAGAGCCGCGTCGGTGATGTCGACGAACGCCGCGTGAGCGGCGCCGGCGGCCTCCGCGTCGCTGGCGTCGAAAATGATCGTTGGGTGCAGGTTTCCGTCCCCCGCGTGCCCGAACACACCGATGGTCAGGCCTCGTCGGTCCGCGATATGTTCGATCGCTGCGATCAGTTCGACGATCCGCGGTACGGGCACGCAGACGTCGTCGAGCAGCCAGTCGCCGAGCCCCTCGAGTGCGGGGAGTGCCATCCGGCGGGTCTGTAGGAGCATGTCTGATTCTTGGGGGTCCGAGCTGGTCACGACATCGGTGGCTCCACTGGCCGAGAGAATCGCGGCCAACTCGTCCTGCGCCGATTGAGGCATGTTGCCTTCGTACTGGATGAGCAGCAGTGCATTCACGCCCGCGAGATCCATGCCAGTGTGGTGCTCGACCGCGCGTACCGTGGTCCCGTCGAGGATCTCCACCATGGAGAAGGGCGTACCCGAGCGGTGGACTCCGACGATGGCGCGTCCCGCGGCGACGAGAGCATCGAAGGTCGCGAGGACGGTCGTCGGTGGTGCCGGCGCCGGCACCAATCGGACCGTAGCCTCGGCGACCATGCAGAGTGACCCCTCCGATCCGACGATGAGTCCGGTCGTGTCGTAGCCGACCACACCCTTTCGCGTCGTGTGACCGGTTCGCATGATCGTGCCGTCGGCGAGTACCACGGTGAGTGCGGCAACGTAGTCGCGCGTGACGCCATACTTCACGCAGCACATTCCGCCGGCATTCGTCGCAATGTTGCCGCCAATGGTGCACATCTCAACGCTGCCCGGATCCGGCGGGTAGTGGAGCCCGACGGCTCCCGCCGCGGCCCGGAGGTCGGCGGTCACCACGCCAGCCTGCACGGTGGCGAGCCGCGCTTCGGCGTCGATGTCGACGATCGTCTTTAGGCGATGAGTGCTCACCATTACCGCCCCCGACGCGCCGTTTGCGCCCCCGCTTAGGCCGGATCCAGCGCCGCGGATCACGACCGGCACAGAGTGTCGATGCGCCGCGGTGAGACAGAGGGATGCCTCCGCGGTACTGCGCGGTGCGAGGACTACCGCGGGAACACTCCAAGACGTGAATCTTGACTGGTCGCGCGCGTAGCTGGCGGTGATATCGGGGTCGGTGATGACGAGGTCGGACGGCAGCTCGTCGACGAGTGCTCCGATTCCGATGTCGATGACGCTAGTCACCGGACTGTCCCCCGAAGATCGATGTGACCGGCGGTGTGAGAGCGAGGATGTGTCCCATCGACGTCGCCATGAGGTAGTAGCCGATCTGCAGGAGGACGCCGGCTGCGACGCTCGGACCGGCAGCGGTACTCAGTTTGGCGAGTGCCGCCCGCGCGCCGGCCCAGTCCCCGCGCGCAGC
>NZ_BAOX01000481.1:0-2205 GCF_000813105.1 Rhodococcus sp. BS-15
ACGCCAAAGCGGCCAGCGCGTTCGCGCAGCCGAGCCCGGGGGCGGCGGTCACGGTGGTCGACATCGGAGCCACCGGCACCGACATCTCCACCTATCCCGGAGGTGGGACGGCGCGCAGCACCGACGTCGGCGGCGACGCCTTCACCGACGCACTCTTCGATCACGTGGTGACCGATCGCGAGCACATCGACCTGTCCGACGCGGCAGTCCTGTCGGCCCTCGCAGGCGTCGTCGCCTCGTGCGAGGCGGCCAAGCAGACCCTGAGCACGGCCGACGTCGCCACGATCTCGGTCGACCTCCCCGGTGTCTCGCAGTCCACAACGGTGACACGAGCCGAGTTCGCAGACCTCGTCACGCCGTTGATCGGCCGGCTCGACGTGCCAGGGACCGGCACCGTGATACTCACCGGCGGCAGCGCTGCACTCCCGTCGGTAGCGACCGACATCGGTAAACGCTCGTCGGGCCGAGTGCTCGTCGAGCCGCTCGCTGCGACCCGCGGCGCACTGTTGCTCGCCGAGGTCGAGGACGTCGACGGCAACTCCCTGGTGACCGGGGCCGCGCCGGTCGTCACCCGCAACGACGGCACGGAGTCCCTCGACACCGACGCCATCCCGGTCGTCGCACCCGAGCCGTCCCTCGCGTTCTCCGAGGCAATTCCTGCGGTCGCTCCGGTGTTCGACCATTCCGAATTTCGATCCGAGCCGATCGTTCCGGTCGACGAGAACGCGTCGAACACCGGTTACGCACCCGTCGCTGCGGCCGTTGCCGCTGGATCGGTAGGGACGAAGAAGGAACGCAGCGAACGTTCGCGAACGATCGCCACTATCGTCGCCGGCGCAGCGGCAGGGGTGGTCATCGTCCTCGCGATCGCAGCACTGAGCGGAGTCTTCGGTGACGCTCCCGCAGCGACACCACCGACCGTCACCGATGCCGGCTCGCCGATCGTCACCTCGACGCGCGCACCCTCGACCACCCCCGCCACCCCCGTCGAGCCCGTCTTCGTTCCCGAAGTCGTCGAACAGACGCCGAACGAGCCGTTCATCGCACCCGAGCCCGCTCCCCTGCCTGTTCCGCCGCCCGCACCGGTACCCGCCCCTCCACCCGTGGTGCCCACCACGACGCCTGTGGTCACCACGACTCCGGTGACGACCACCCCGGTCGCGACAACGACCACCACCACGACCTCAGCTCCGGTGACAACCACGCCCGACGAGGTCACTGAGCCCTGAGCTGCGCGAACACGGATTCTGCGCCTGATGCCATATGGTGGGTCGCTGATGCCAAGCACCCGATGAAGGGATTTCATGCGTAACACCGGGGCGCTGCGTGCCGCAGTGCTGTGTTCGACGGCTTTTGTTCTTCTTGTTTCGTTCTCCGGGACAGCGGCAGCCGACCCCGTCGTCCAGTCACCCGCCGATCAGCTTCCCCGCGAGCTCGTCGAAGCCGTGCAGCGAGATCTGAAGATCTCCCCGCAGGAGTACCTCGATCGTGCCGCCCGCGCGCAGGAACTGTCTGCATACGCATCGGACTTCCGGGCCAGCCGTCCCGCAGATTTCGCCGGTGCCTGGATCGGACCCGACGGCAATGCCGTCGTCGCCGTCACCTCGCCTGCTGCGGCACAGGCCGTCGCCAAGGACGGATACGCCACCGCGCAGTCGCCCGTGTCGGCTGACGGACTCGAGAAGTCGCTGGCAGATCTCAACAGTTGGATCGCAGGCCTCCCCCGCGAGATCTCCGAGCAGATCAACGGAACCGCCATCGACTTCATCGACAATCAGATCGTCATCGACCTGGCGAACAGCCCGATCGGCAGCGCGCTGAATCTGCCGACCCTGCTGGCGAACATCAAGGTCATCCTGTCCCCCGGCGGAAACAAGCCGGTCGACCCGACTCCGATGGGCGGCGACACCTATGTCACCACCTCGGGACCCATCGCCGACGCTCCGGCCACCGACATCAGTATCTGCTCGTTCGGCTTCAACGCCGTCGACTCCTCCGGTGCCGCCGTCAATCTCACCGCAGGCCATTGCAATCCCAACAAGGCCACCGGATCCGGCGGCGCACCGGTTTACCTTCCAGATCCGGCCGACATCTCGCGCAGCACGCAGATCGGGTCGTTCGACCGGTCGAGCCTGGGTGCGGAGGACGGCCTCGACTGGTCGGTCATCGCCCTGAACGACGCCGGGATCGCATCCGGACTCGACC
>NZ_BAOX01000480.1:0-2248 GCF_000813105.1 Rhodococcus sp. BS-15
CTGCAGTCGACGTCATCGCGCTCACCACCGGACCGCGCTGGCCCGACGTCTCCGGCAACGTCCTGGCCACCGGCACTCGCGCAGTCACCACCGGCGCGCCCGACCCCGCCTGGATCGCCCGCTGCGCCGCTCTGTCCGAGAGGGCCGAACTGGCTGTGCACGAACAACTTCGAGAGCATCGGAAGCCGACAGGGCTGCATGTGGCCGACGTGGTGATGTCCGCGTTGCTGCCCGGAGATCAGCTGGTGCTCGGAGCGTCCAACCCCGTGCGCGACGCGGCCCTGGTGGCAATTCCGAACCCGGACGTGAAGGTTCTCTCCAACCGCGGCGTTGCCGGTATCGACGGCACCGTCTCGACGGCCATCGGTGCCGCGATGGCCGGAAAGCGGCGCACCGTGGCACTTCTCGGGGATCTGACATTTCTGCACGACGCGGCGGGCCTGCTCATCGGCACAGGTGAACCGCGTCCCGACGACCTGACGATCGTCGTGGCCAACGACGACGGCGGCGGCATCTTCGAGCTCCTCGAACAGGGCGACCCGCAGTACGCGGGGGTGTTCGAGAGAGTGTTCGGCACACCCCACGGTATGGACCTCGGTGCGTTGTGCGGTGCCTACCGCGTGGAGCATCGACTGGTCGACTTGGCCGATCTGGCAACCGAACTCACCGGCCATGCCACGGGAATCAGAGTGCTGGAAGTGACCACCGAGCGATCGGGATTGCGGGATCTGCACGCGGCAATTCGGGCCCGGCTTTAGAAGGAATGTGTACGTGCCCGACCGAATCTTCGCTGGGAAGGGAAGCCTGTGACGGGTGCGTTCGAGGTACTGGTGGACGATGATCGTACTCAGCTCGAGGCGTTCATCGAGGACTACCGGATCGCGATCGAGGCAACCCTCGATGGTCTCACCGAGGAGCAGGCGCGAGAACGGCTGGTCCCCTCGGCCACAACGCTTCTCGGATTGCTGAAGCATGTGACATGGATGCAGCGAGTGTGGTTCGAGGAGTGCATCGGGGGTGGTCCAGGGTTGCGCTCGGCCTGGTTCGCAGTCCTGAAGAGTCCTTCGTCATCGACGACGACGACACCATCGCAGGTGTCATCGCGGCGCACAGACAGGCGTGCGCAACTGCTCGAGCGGTGGTAGCCGACGTGCCACTCGATGCCATCGTGACGGGCCATCATTCCGGGCCTCGCACGGTGCACTGGGTGTACCTGCAGGTGCTGAGGGAATTGGCCCATCACTGCGGCCATGCCGACATCCTTCGTGAACAGATTCTCTCATCCTGAGGCCACGAGGGGCAGTCGCTAGCTCTGTTGCGCCGCAACCCATTCGAGGGTCTGGCCGGTTTCCTGATCGATCATGTCCTTGATCATCTTGTTGATCAGGTCCTCGATCTTGCCGCCCACGATGGGGATTTTCACGGTCGAGTCACCTTTGACGATCAGTTTCGCGCCGGTGCCGTCGGGACGCAACGACAGGGTGCCTTTCACCTTCGCGGGCAAACCGGTGGTGCCGCCGATCAGAGTTCCCTCGGCGCGATCGCCTTCGAGTGGTCCCCAGTGATCGGTGCGCGAGACGATCAGCTTTCCCTTGATCACCTTTGTGACGAAGCCGGGGAGTTCGGACGTGCCGACCTCCTCGGAGATGTCGACGGTCAGGCCGCCGTCGTCGTGCTTGGTCAGCTCGTAGCCGTCCGTCTTCTTCGCCTTGGCGAAGCGCGCCTCCCACTGGTCCTCGCTGGTGAGTGCGGCATGCACGTCAGCGGGGGGATTGGACGATTCGACGGTGAACTCGAAGCTGCGCGACATGAGTGCAGACGCTACCCGAGCGGAGTCGCGTCGGCTGCGAAGTAACCTGATCGCTGTGACCGATACCGACAGAGCCAGCCGAACGCTGTACAGGACCCGGCTGGTCGTGTTCGTGGTCGCCATTGCGATTTCGGTCCTTGCCGTGCTTCTGGTGGTCGGAGCCTGGCGCAACGACGTCACCATCGATTCCGACAAGGGCACCGCAACGGCCGAGGTGCTGTCCGCGGGCAAGTTGCGCTCGGCCGTCAGCTTCATCACCCCGGACGGCGTGACACACAACCCGGCGCTCGGCGTGCTGTACCCCACCAACCTCATCGCCGGTCAACGCATCGAGGTCGAGTACTACAAGGCCGACCCGGACGTCGAGCTGGTTCGCGTCGCGGGCCGCGACGCCACCGTCGCTGTCGTTCCGGCCGGATCCGTCATCGTCGTCACCTG
>NZ_BAOX01000479.1:0-2261 GCF_000813105.1 Rhodococcus sp. BS-15
CAACGCGGGCACGGCCGCGACCGGCGCGATGGCGGTCGGGGTCTCGGGTTCGGTGGTGGTGGTCAGCCCCATCACGAACAATGCGGGGAGGACGGCGATGGCAGGTACCGCCCAGACCTTGCGACCCCGCGCGGGCGACGAGCGCAGGTACATGACTCCGGCCCCGACCAGCAACGCGCCGACGAGCACCGCACCGAACTCGAACGAGGCGATTGCCCCGATCAGAAAAAGTGCACCGAAAACAATTGCGACCCAAGCGAATATCTTCCCGAACAGGGGGCGGCGAGGCGTCTGTGGCTCGGATGCCGGGCGCTGAAAGGGTGGCGGGTAGGCGCTGGTCATGTCGAGAGTCCGTTCGGTTCACGAGAGGTGTCGATGTCGCGACCGAGATGTCACCCGCGAGACCGGAAGCAACCGTCTCGTTCTATTCGAACCGGTCGGTCGCATTTCCATTCACCATGTCGCACCGACCGGGTTCGTCGTTACATCCCATAGCAGAATGCCAACGGCCCTGTTCATCCCGCAGAATCTGTCGGAGGCTCGAGTAGGGTCGTCACGAGCCCGAAATCGGGCATCGATACGAGCAGGCAGGGGATCGCAACGGTGTTGACGCTCCACCGCGCCGAACGCGCCGGAACACTCGCGGCTGCACTCGCCGACATCCTGTCCGTACCGTTGGACGATCCGTTCGTACCCGAGATCGTGTCGGTCCCGGCGAAGGGCGTCGAGCGGTGGCTCACGCAGCGACTGTCGAGCACTCTGGGCGGTTCGGACGGCGACGGCATCGCCGCGAACATCGAATTCCCGAGCCCGACACGGTTGGTATCGCGCGCCATTGCAGCGGTCGACGACATCGACCCCGACGACGACCCCTGGGCTCCGGGCCGGGTTCTCTGGACCGCGCTGGATGTGATCGACGAGTGCCGCACCGAGACCTGGGCGGCCGTGCTGTTCAAGCACCTCGGTGCAGGTTCCGAGGATCACCGGGCGGGACGCCGCTGGTCGACGGCATCGCACGTGGCAGAACTGTTTCGCACCTACGGATCTCAACGTCCCCAGATGCTGCGCGACTGGTTCGACGGTCGTTTCACCGACGGACTCGGCGGCGATCTCGACGAGGACCTGCTGTGGCAACCGCGAGTGTGGGCCGCGATGCGCGAGCGGATCGGCAGCCCGAGCCCAGCCGAACGACTACCGCAGACCTGCGCACGGCTTCGGGACGCACCGGAGTCGGTGGACCTACCGAGCCGCTTGTCGGTATTCGGTCCGACCCGGCTGGCAACCGATCAGCTCGAGATATTGAGTGCGCTCTCGCAGGCGCGCGACGTGCACATCTGGGTTCCGCATCCCAGCCCGTCGATGTGGCGCACCCTTGCCGAGATTCCTGCGGTGACGCGCCGCCGAGACGACACGACGGCTCTGGCCGTCGAGCACCCCCTGCTGGCCGGCCTCTCGCGAGACGTGCGAGAACTCCAGGCCACGACCGCGTCGGTGGCGACGCACACCGTGCATCACGAGGGCCCGGAAACAGCGAAGACCCTGCTCGGTCGAATTCAAGCGGACATCACCGCCGATTCGCCTCCATCTCCCGAGTTCGACGACGGCACAACGTTGGTGGACGGATCTGTGCAGATTCACGCCTGTCACGGTCCGGCTCGGCAAGTCGAAGTGTTGCGTGAGTCGTTGTTGCATCTGTTCACCGACGACCCGACGCTCGAACCACGGGACGTGCTGGTGATGTGCCCGGATGTCGAGACCTATGCGCCGCTCATCCGCGCGAACTTCGGGCAGGCGGCGCTGGTGCATCCTGGACACCGGTTGCGTGTGCGCCTGGCCGATCGGGGCCTGCGCCGCACAAACCCAGTCCTCGACGTCATCGCCACGGTGCTCGACTTCTCGGAGGGCCGGGTGACGGCGAGCGAGCTGTTGGACTTCGCCGCGAGCGGTCCGGTGCGGGAGAAGTTCTCGTTCACCGACGACGATCTCGAGCGCCTGCGCGAGTGGGTGACGAGCTCGGGTGCTCGCTGGGGATTGACAGTTCGTCAACGAGAAGCGTATGGCTTGAACGGTTTTCGGCAGAACACCTTCAAATCGGCACTCGATCGCATCCTGCTGGGAGTGGCCGCGGACGAGACGCGAAACGAATACCTCGACCTCGCACTACCTCTCGACGATGTGGACAGCAACGACATCACCCTCGCCGGCCGCTTCGCCGAACTCGTGGACCGGCCAGTGCTCGGAGCACCGAGGCGAGCCGGTCC
>NZ_BAOX01000478.1:0-2280 GCF_000813105.1 Rhodococcus sp. BS-15
ACGGTGACGGCATCGGCGACCTCCAGGTCGACGTCGAACGCCTCGGCGCCTACGAGAGCCGACTGGTCATCGGTGACCACCGCTACCAGGTCGTCACCGTCGCCGGAGCCGCCCACTTCCTCGTCGAGGTCGACGGCATCAGCCACCAGATCTCCCAGGACGAGGCCGGTCTGGTCCGCGCGCCTGCTCCCGCCGTTGTCGTTGCCGTCCCGGTCGCCGTCGGAGACGAGGTCGAAGCGGGACAGACCCTGGTCGTCCTCGAATCGATGAAGATGGAAACTGCCGTCCGGTCCCCGTATGCGGGCACCGTGCGTGAGGTACTGGCCTCGGTCAACGGACAGGTCGACGCTGGAGCAGCCCTGCTGCGCGTCGATCAGGCCGGTGAGCAGAAGGTCTCCGAGCAGGCACCGCGCGTGCAGTTCCGCGGGATCGACGACGCCGCGCAGCGTACGCCGCAGCGCCGCGCCCTGGACCGCCTCGACGAACTCGCAGCCCTCATCACCGGTTTCGATGTCAGCGGAGCCCGTGCTCGAAACCTGTTGTCCACCTACGAGACTCTGCGCGCCGACGTGCCGCGGAACGACTCGGAGCTGGTGAGTGCCGAACTGTCGTTGCTGAACACCTTCGCCGATATCTGCGAACTCTCGCGGAACCGGCCGACGATGGACGAAGAGAGCACCGACGAGCGCGTCCACTCCCCGCGTGAACACTTCCACTCGTTCCTGCAGTCGCTCGACGCAGACGTTCAGGGGCTCCCGGAGTCGTTCCGCGCCAAGCTCACTCGTGCACTCGCGCACTACGACGCCGCCATCGACGAGGGCCGTACCCCCGAACTCGAAGAGGCCGTCTACCGCGTCTTCCTGGCACTGCAGCGCATGGAGAACCAGGTTCCGGTCATCGCGGCCCTGCTCGGCCATTGGCTCAGCGACTGCTCGGCGCAGCCCGAAGCCACCCCGGCCATGGCCGAGGTACTCGAGCGACTCATCGGTGCCACCCAGGCCCGCTACCCCGTCATCGGCGACGTCGCCCGCAACCTGCGCTTCCGACTGTTCGACGAGCCACAGATCCGCAGTGCACGCGAGAAGATCTACGACGGAGTCCGCGGTAGCCTGCAGTACCTCGCCGAGAACCCCGACGCCGCCGACTACTCGGCGCGTATACAAGAGGTCGCCGACGTCGACGAGCCGCTGCTCGATCTACTCAACGAGGATGTCGATCCGGGTGTGATGCTCGAAGTGATGACACGCCAGTGCTACGGAATTCATCAGTTCGAGAACGTGGCAGCATTTAATCGGGACGATTTAGAATTCGTGACAGGAGCTTTCCTGCTCAACGGAGTCCGTGTGCATGTCGCCGCAGTGCAGACTGATCGGTTCGTGGTGCACTCGGCGCTGGCTGCGATCGACGGGATCGTTGAGTCCACACCTGGGATTCGGGTTGCCGACGTGTATCTGTTTTGGCCGGATTCTCCGGCCGACGGAGACGACCTGAGTGCGGAGCTGCAGAGAATCCTTGAACAGTCGCCTGTAAGAGCATGGCGCCGAGTCACGTTCACAGTTTTCGGATCCGGAACTCCCCGCCAAATCACGTTGAGGCCAACCGGTATAGGAGCCGTGTTCGCCGAGGACACGATCATTCGGGACATGCACCCGCTGACCGGTCAACGACTGGACCTGTGGCGACTGAAGAACTTCGACGGAGTTCGGTTGCCCGCCAGCGCAGGAACGTACCTGTTCCATCTGACGTCGAAGGCCAACCCCTCCGACGAGCGACTGGTTGCCCTGGCCGAGATCCGCGGTGTCACAACACAGTTGGACGATGCCGGCAACATCGTCGCCGTACCCGAGATCGAGCGCACAGTCGCAGCCTGCCTCGACGGAATCCGCCGGGCCCAGGCCGGACGCGGCAAGAAGCGACTCGACGCCAACCGGGTGGTGCTCTACGTCTGGCCGGTACTGAACGTTCCCGCCGACCGCATCGCCACGATCGCCCGGCACATCGCGCCGCTGACGATCGGGGCAGGCCTCGAGGAGATCACCCTCATCGCACGTCTGGCCGAAACACCCGGCGCAACACCGCGCGAGGTCGCGTTGCGCCTGTCGTACCGATCCGGTGCAGGCATCGTCGCCAAGGTGACGCCGCCGCCGACCGAGCCGATGCGTCCACTCGACGAGTACACCCAGAAGGTCCAACGCTCGCAGGCTCGCGGCACCGTCTACCCGTACGAGCTGATTCCGTTGCTCAGCAGCAACGGCGGCACGTTCACCGAGTACGACTTCG
>NZ_BAOX01000477.1:0-2287 GCF_000813105.1 Rhodococcus sp. BS-15
GGACCCGCGGCGCCATCGCGTTGGCCGACGGCGACGCGACCGGCTGGGCAAACAACCCATCCGCGGGCGAGGCGCTCTACGACATCGACCGTCCCGTCGTCGTCGCCATGTTCCGGCCGCCCCGCGCCGTGCAGCACCTGCGATCGATCTGCGGTCTGCTGGCCGGCTCGGACGCCCCGATCGATCCCGAGGATTCCGAGCTCGGGATCCACACCGATTCCGGGCGTGAGGCTGACCCGAAGGAAACGCTGCGTACGGTACGCCGAGCGTTGGTCGAGCAACCGGTCGTCTACTTCGACGATCTCGACCCGGACGGCCGCACCGCGCTGGCTGCGTCGCGCACCGTTGCCGACGTCGAGTTGCTCACCGGCCTCGTTGCCGAGCGTCGCTCCGAGGGAGTCGCCCTCATCGACACCTCGGGTCGGCTCTCGGACTACCGATTCCCCAGCACCGGAACCATCGCCCAGGTCGCATTGCTGATTGCGGGCGAAATCTCGGACCGGGTGATCGATCCGGATGCACCCGCGCTGGCGACCTACCCCCTTCCCGACGGTGACGCCCTGGTAGAGCAGTTGGACAGCGCCATTCCCGACGGCGGGATCTTCGGCGATCTCGCCGAGTTCGGGTTCGGTTCCGATGCAACGGCATTCGGCGATGCGGGCGAGAAGAAACTGTATCCGTTGATCGAGGACAGTTGGCTGACAACGGTCGTCGACGAGCTCGTCGAACGCTTCGGCCGCACCTTCGCAGCTCAGTGGCAGACCGATCGGGACGGTCTGCGAGTGCGGGCGATCGCGCTGTTGCACCGGCTTCGACTGATACACAGCGTGTCCGGCGGCGTACTGGTGCTGCCGGTGATCGCGCGCTACCGCGACGTGATGGTCAGCGTGCGTGATCGGATCCCGCAGGACTCACTGTTCGGCACCGATCAAGACCCCAGCACCGCACAAGCCCCCAGAACCGCACAGTCCGTCAGTAACGAATCGTCCGAAGTAGAGGCCTGAGTAGATGACCGCACACTCGACACGCTTTCGGCCGACGCGAGCAGGGATCGTCAACCTGTGGGACTACCGCGATCAGGAGTTCTCCTTCGCCGACGGTCGCCTGGTACTGCGTGGTCCCAACGGATCCGGCAAGACCAAGGCACTCGAAGTGCTGTTTCCCTTCGTCCTGGACGGCCGCATCGAACCCCGCCGACTCAATCCCTTTGCCGGAGAAGAGCGGACGATGAAATCCAACCTGCTCTACCGAGGGCAGGAAAGCGCGCATTCGTACGTGTGGATGGAGTTCGGCCGCGGTTCACGCGAGGACCCCGAATCGGTGACGGTCGGAATCGGAATGCGGGCGAGCCGCCACAACGACAAGGTGACCCGCTGGTACTTCGTGGCCGACGGCCGAGTGGGCGTGGACTTCTCGTTGTTGGGTTCCGACGACCGGCCGTTGACGAAGAAGCAGCTCGGTGAGCAGCTGGGCACCGACGCGTTGACCGATCGCCCGGTGGACTATCGCGCCGCGATCGATGCCCGCATGTTCGGGCTGGGCGCGCAGCGCTACGACCAACTGATCAATCTCATTCTGACGCTTCGTCGCCCGCAATTGGCCAAGAACCTCGACCCCAAGGGGCTCTCGCAGGCGTTGACCGACGGTCTGCGTCCGTTGGACGAGCAGCTGGTGCTCGAGGCAGCGCGGTCCTTCAGCGACATGGAAGAAGTAGGCCGGGCACTCGAAGGACTGGCGCAGGCCGATCACGCCGCCAAGAACTTCGTCTCGGTGTACTCCAAATACTTCGGGTACAGACCCGTTCGGATGTCGAGCAGGTCTCACGCCGGCTCGAGGCGGTGACTCACGCGACCACGGCGCACTTTGCCGCTGCCGCCCTGAAGGACCGGCGTCTGCTGGAACGAGCGGCTGCGGAAACTCGATTCGACGAGGCCGAACGCGCACTGGATCAGGCCGTAGCAGACCGCGAGACCCTGCAGCGCTCGAGCGCATACGAGGGCAAGCAGCAACTGGACGACCTGGCCGAATCCGCTGCGAAGCTGGAGATCTCGACCGCCCAGCAGGCCGACCGCGCACGCAAGGCGCACGCCGAACTGGAACAGCGCACCACCGAGGCGGCTCGCGCCGACTCCGCACTCCGAGACTCCATCGCCGGGGTGACCCGCGCCGAGGAGGAACTGCAGACTGCGGCCGAGGACGCGGGCATCGTCTGGACGCCACTGCCAGGAACAGCCCGCAGCGATCAGATCAGCACCGCTCTGCGTGGCCATGCCGAGGAGCGCGACGG
>NZ_BAOX01000476.1:0-2288 GCF_000813105.1 Rhodococcus sp. BS-15
GGGGGCCTGATTTGTTTCGTGAACTGGTCGTGAACTGCCGGCCGTGTTGCAACCCGTCCTGCGGGATCGACCCAATATTGTGTGTGAGGTGCCGCTTACACCCGGCGGTCGATTTTGGGGGAACGCCATGGATCCAATTGTTCTGATCCCTGTTGGTGCGGCGATGATCGCGTTCGGAGGCGCGTACATCGGCGCGCGAGTAAACAGGGGTGCCACACGGTACTCAGCCAGACTGCAGGCACTACAGCGGATGCGCGACACCGAGATAGACATCCTCCGCGAATACGGCGACGCCCTACTTGAGGCAACTATCCAGGTGCAGAGTTACACGTTCGCGGTACCCCAGGAAGAACGAGTACAGAACACAATTTCAGCGGAGAACTGGCCAGAGCGCCGGGCAGCGGTCGAACCGGCGTTACTAGCTGTTCAGCGCGCGGAGTTCCTAGCCGCGGGCCTACCCTGGCCGAACGTAGTGGCCGCTCACAAAGCTGCGCACGAGTTGCTGATGGCCGCCCTCGTTCCAACTGGCGACGGACGCGACGCCTGGGACGAAGGCATAGATGAAGACGAAAACGTCCTTGTGAAAGCACTCGACGCGGTGTCGGCGGAAAGACGTCGCCTGTTAGAAAACTACCCTGTGGACGTCCCCAAGAACCGATCAGTGGGAAAACGAATTGGTCGGGCGACTTAAGGCAGCTTCATACGCGCCCATGCCCCTTTCGACGACCACGCCCCTGACTGATCATCTGGGCCATGGCGGTACCGGATAGCCCCGCGTCCCCACACAAGCGGGGCTATCCGGAGTGGAGCGGAACGACAGCGGTAGGAAATTCGGCCTAGGCCGTGGGGGGGGTCCAATCAGCCCCCCGGCAGGGCGTCCCTATCGTTTACCGAAGCCTCCGCGGCGCAGCTGGCGACTTCTCTGCCGGAGCCGGATCCTCGACGCGAAGCCACACGCCGGGGCCGAAGATCGTTGTCTTCGGCTCGTCGCCGCCCTCGTAGATGAACAGCGCCCCGGACGCGTGAACCTCGTACTTCGAGTCCGTGAACACGGTTGTGCCCCGACTACTACTTCCCTGGTAAGTGACTTTGAACGACTTCACAGCCGTGTTTTCGAGTGCCATGGTTCAGCCTTCCGTGCTGGTGTCGGTGTCGGTGCCGATCGCTAGGTCAATGCGCTGCCACACACCCGGCCCCCACACCAGCTGCTTACCGCTCGATTCCTGAATCAACAGTGCGCCGGAGGGGTCCAGCTCGAACCTGCCTTCGTACTCGTGCCGATACAGTTTGCCCATTCCGAACGGAATTGTCTGGACGAGGAACTTCTGACGCGAATTATTTGTGAGTGCCATGGGCGGCAGTGTGCCAGTCGAGTCCGACAAAACAGGCGATGCCGCCCACGTTCATTCACTCGAACGACGCCGATCCGACGCCGACCGGCGTTGACTGATCGTCATGTGGAACAAACGAGTCGTGACCGAGAAATGTAACGCCGCCGGCCTGACAGTGGACGAGGCCGGTCAAAGATCGGGGATCCGGGATCTGCAGGGTCAATTGGACCGAACGATCCCCTACCACGACGACTCCACGGCGCTGGGCCGCACACTCGGCGTCCCCGAGTACGTACTGACCACAGCCGATCCCGAGAACTGGGTACAGGTGTCACCGACAGAATGGGAACTCGCGCCTGGTCAGTAGCGTTCCATACCCCCTAGACTGGGACCATGACCCTGGCGTCGGATTACCGCAAACTGGCCCGCGAACAGACGACCCTGGCCGACCTGCAGGCCCGGACGAGCCGACAGATCCGTGACCGGATCCGTCGCGCCTTCGCCGACGGTGAGAGCTGGCAGGACATCGCCGAAGCCACCGGCCTGTCACGGGCGCGGATCTACCAGCTTCGATCCTCATAAACTGTTGCTGCACAACGACATTGGGGTATTAGTCCCCCACGCGACCCTGGCGATGCCGCGCGTATACATCGCGGGACACTGACCTGGGGTGTCCCAGGGGGGGTACCCCGATAAATCCCCTGGTCAGGGGCCTAAGCCCGCCAGGATGGCCACATATCGGCTGGTCAGCGGCCTAGGCCTGGACATGGAACGGCCCCGGCTCCGTGGCGAAGAAGTGGAAGCAAAGACGCCGGGAGTCGGGGCCGTGGGAGCGGCCGCTGCGCTGTTCCACCAACGCAGCGGCCGCTCCGGGTGCGCCGCCAGGGGCACCAGGGGAAACGGAAGCAAACCCAATCCCCGGCGGCGCTACCGCTGTCAGCGGTCCGGGAAAGACGA
>NZ_BAOX01000475.1:0-2322 GCF_000813105.1 Rhodococcus sp. BS-15
GGAAACATCCCACTATGAGCGCCGAAGCAAATCATGACGCAGCGAGCGAAGCGAATCACGACGCAGAGAATCTCGACGAGGTGGTCTCGGCAACCCCCGCTGCCGTTCGAGTGGTGAAGGGCAATCCGAGCGACGAGGAACTCGCCGCACTGGTGACCGTTCTGACCGCTGCTCAGAGCGGATCGCAGTCGACGGGCGATTCCCGGCCCCGTGAGCTGTGGGGTTCACCGGAGTTGCTGCATCGCCGCTTCACACCTCAGTCGGCGTATTCGTATGCCGCGTCGGGCCGCTACCCACGGTGACGGTGCAGTCCTTCGACGCTGTGCCTGGCGCTGTTCGTCTGGTCCTGGCGTCGGCGTCGCCTGCGCGCCTGTCGGTGCTGCGCGGTGCCGGGGTGGAGCCGATCGTCCGGGTGTCGGGTGTCGACGAGGATGCGTTGACCGCAGCGCTGGGGCCGTCGGTGACTTCGGAAACGGTGGTCACGGAACTCGCCCGGGCCAAGGCTGCGGCGGTGGCCGAGACGTTCGCCGATTCGACCGACGATCTGGTGATCGTCGGTTGCGATTCGATGTTGGCCATCGGCGGGGAGCTGCACGGAAAGCCACACTCGGTCGAGGTGGCGCGCGAGCGATGGCAGTCCATGGCGGGCAACAGCGGCGAATTGCTGACCGGCCACGCTGTGCTCCGGGTGACCGACGGCGTGGTCGTCGCGCAGGCTGCAGCGCACAGCACGACCGTCGTGCATTTCGCGACGCCGTCCTCGGTGGACCTCGAGGCCTACCTCGACTCCGGTGAACCGCTGTCGGTGGCGGGGGCGTTCACGCTGGACGGTCTCGGCGGCTGGTTCGTCGACCGCATCGAGGGCGATCCGTCCTCGGTGATCGGGATAGGCCTACCGCTGATGCGGACCCTGCTCACTCGTGTGGGTACGTCTCTTGCCGCTCTGTGGGACGGAACCGCGTCCTGATCGTTTCGGCTCCGCCGGCCGCTGGGCCATCGGAGCCGATTCCTACCGTCAGGGCAGCACGTCGATCAGTTCGCGAGCCCACTCCTCGGCCATTGTCTTCGGCTTGATGTTCGACGAGCTGTCGTGCCGAGCGTGGGTGCCTACCTGCTTGCCGCCGAGTTCGGTGAGCTTCTCGGCCATGATCTCGCCGCCGCGGTTGAACGTGTCCTCGTACACCCGGTCGCCCAGACCGAACACCGCGAACTGCAGTCCGGCGAGGTCCGGCGCGTCCTCGACGAGTGCTTCGTAGAAGGGTTCTGCCCCGGTGGGGAGCTCTCCGTCTCCGTAGGTGGAGCAGATGACCACGTGGAAGTCGTCGGTGTCGATGTCGGACACCTCGTACTCGAGCATGTCGCGTACCTCGGCGTCATGATCGCTGAGCACGTCCGCAATCTTGTCGGCGACCTCCTCGGCCGTACCGGTCTCGGACCCGAACAACACGACCACTGCCATGGATCGCTCCCCTTTCTCACACCTGCCCGAACACTCGAACAGTCGGAAAGCATAGCCTCACCGGCGATCCGGTCGAAAATCCGTCCTCGCATCCAGTTGTGACTTGTCTCGAGGTCACCAGAATTCGGGCGTCAGGCCCCATCGATCGAACTCCGCCTCGACCAGCCCTCTCAGGTGTTCCTTGCTGGGAAAGCTGTCCGGATCGAGCCCGGTGACGCACAGGGTCGCGCGTTCTCCCGATTCGTTCCACCAGGCACTGACGCCACCGCCGGTGCGGCGCAGCAAGGCCACGTCGGTGTTCTGCGTGATCGACCTCATCGCCACCGCGGTGGCGTCGACACCACCGATGGAGCGCAGTGCAACACCTCTGGCACCGAGATTCGAGCACAAGCACAGCGGAGCCGAGCCCGACGCGGCGAGTTTGGCGACGATCGCGTCGGGCAGCAACTGCATCAGCGGTTTGAGGAGCTCGAACGTCGTCGTGACCGTGCGATCGGCCTGAGTTCTGAATGCCTGCTTGCTCGACGCTCGAATCGCTCCGAGATCGTCGAGGTACGCCGCTCCCGGTTCGACGTGGATCGAGACACCGGATGTCGCGTTGGCGCGCCGATCTCCCGCGGTCCTGGTACTGACCGGGAGGGCGACGCGTACCCGGTCCTCCGTGGATACTCGGCCGCTCCCGGTCAGGATGCCGAGCACCACCGCGACCAGCAGACTGTTGGAACTGCCGCCTTTGCTCGCCGCGGCGGCAGACCACTGCGCGGACAGGCAATCGACGACGACGGTGCTCGGCGTCCACGCACCCTCCGCAGGTGCGACGATCACACGTGGACGGTCCGCAGCGGTACCCGGTTTCCGTCCGG
>NZ_BAOX01000474.1:0-2331 GCF_000813105.1 Rhodococcus sp. BS-15
TCGCCCCCGACCGTCGTTCCTCGACGCCGCGCACAACCCGCACGGGGCAGCAGCGCTCGCCGCCGCCCTCACCGACGAATTCGATTTCCGCAAACTCGTCGGCGTCGTCAGCGTGATGGCGGACAAGGACGTCGGAGCAATTCTCGACGCACTGGAACCGGTGTTCGACGACATCGTCGTCACCCACAACGGGTCGGCGCGGGCGATGGACGTGGACGCGTTGGCCGACATCGCGGTGGCCAAGTTCGGTGACGAACGCGTCGTGGTGGCGTCGACACTGCCCGATGCCCTGGAGACTGCGATCGGGTTGGCCGAGGAAGTCGCCGAGCCGGGGGGAGGCCGTGTCCGGTGCCGGAGTCGTGGTGACCGGATCCGTGGTGACCGTCGGTGCAGCTCGCACTCTGTTCGGAAAGGACCCCGCGTGAGCGAGACAGAGTTCAGACCACCGTTGAACGACCCGTGGAAGGGGTTCCGCGGTGTCTGTGCAGGAACGTTGGTGCTCGAAGCCATCGTGGTTCTGCTCTCGCTGCCCGTGGTCGCCGTCGTGGGCGGTGGGGCAACGTGGTTTTCCAGCATCTACATCGTTCTGCTCGCGGTCGCGATGATCGCAGGCGCCGGCAAGCAGGGTAAGTCCTGGGCGATGAAGTTCAATCTCATTCTGCAGGTGTTCGTTCTGCTCGGAACGGTGTTCCATCTGTCCATCGGCATCGTCGGCCTGATCTTCATTGCGGTCTGGCTGTATCTGCTGTACCTGCGCCGTGACATCACCGAGCGGATCAGACGAGGAATGTTGCCCGGGCAGCGTGACTGACAGCGCAAACCCGTCGGTTTCGGCGATGCGGCGCGCGCCGCATCGCCGTGTTCCACTACTGTCGTCTTTCGTGACCGACCGCACCCTTGTACTGATCAAGCCCGACGGAGTTGCCCGGCGCTACGTAGGAGAGATCCTCGGCCGCGTGGAGAAGAAGGGTCTGAGCATCGTCGCACTCGAGCTCAAGACCGTCTCCCGCGAATTGGCCTCGGCTCACTACGCGGAGCACGAGAGCAAGCCGTTCTTCCCCGAACTCCTCGAGTTCATCACGTCCGGACCGGTAGTGGCCGCAGTTCTCGAAGGCCCCCGCGCCATCGCTGCCTTCCGCCAGATCGCAGGCGGCACCGACCCCGTGGCCAAGGCGGTTCCCGGCACCATCCGCGGTGACCTCGCCCTCGACGGTCAGCAGAACCTGGTTCACGGATCGGATTCCGTGGAATCGGCCGAGCGCGAGATCGCACTCTGGTTCCCCGGCCTCGCCTGACCGTTCCGCCTTCGACAGAAAAAGCAACGTTCGCGTAGCCACGTCGCAACCGCTCGGGACCCGATCGGTGCGGCGTGGCGAGTACGCATCACAGCGTGTGGGATACTCGACAACAGATCGACTCCACTGCACCAGTACGTACAGGTTTCACGCTCCACCCGAAGCCCAGGCTTCACGGAAGTTCGCTAGACCGGTGTGATGGATTCGATCGGATGACTTGTCGTCTATCCGCTGCCCGTCATCGCAGATGCTCGAACGAGAGACAGGCTCGTTCGCGTTCTTGCTTGATGATCAGGCGCTCGGATCGCCGGTACACCACCATCCAGCCAGGCACTGCACACGCTGTCGTCGACCACCGAGAACTACGAAGTGGTCATCGGCTCGGGTGCGGAGCGAGACCGAACAGCTGACGTCCAACCCGACGTGAGTACACAAGGATTGCCCTCGCGTGGCCGCGTCACACCCGAAGTCGGATGGACGCGCCCGGGGGCCCGAGGAGACTACGTGGCCGATCAAAGCCCGCCCGAAGATGTACAGAACGAAAACGCAGGACGTACGGAGCCCCCCGGCCCGGTGTCGTCTGTGGAAACCGACGCGGTGTCGTCAGCGCAACCCGACACCATCGAGCTGCCGACCAGGCTGCGCGTTCACGCATTGGCCAAGATCCTGGGCGTCACCAGCAAGCAGCTGCTCGTCACCCTCGGTGAGCTCGGCATCGAAGCGCGCAGTGCTCAGTCGAGCCTGAGCCGTGACGTTGCGGAGTCCGTTCGCGATTCGGTCAACGCCCCCGCAGCGCCGACGACCGATTCCTCGACTGCCGAGCCGACTCCGGTGCCTGCCCCCGAAGAGCCCGCAGGCGAGGTTCCGTGGTCCGAGCCGCAGCTGTTCACCAGTGCACCTGCACCGGAGCCGAAGGTTGCCGAGCCCGCGGCAACGACCGACCAGCCCACTGCGACGACCTTCGCCACCCCTCTGTTTCTGCAGCCCGCCGCCGTCGATGCGCCGGCGACGGAATCGACGGAGTCACCGGCCGAGC
>NZ_BAOX01000473.1:0-2381 GCF_000813105.1 Rhodococcus sp. BS-15
GAGCGGAGCCTGCGGAGTGATCCTGTTCTGAATCGTCCGCACCCGGTGGGGTGTGGGGGAGACGTGGATCGGTCACGGGGTCAATTCTGTCCTACCGGCGCGGTATCGGTGAATCGCACCTCGAAGATCTTGGGCCAGTATTTGCCGGTCACGAGGAACCGGTCGGTGCCGGGGATCTGCGCGATGCCGTTGAACACGTCGGCCCCGCCTCGTTCGGAGGCCGACATCGAATTCCACAGTGGGGTGCCGTCGATGACTGCGGTCACCGCGCCGGTGGCCGGGTCGATGCGCATGATGTCGAACGTCTGCCACACGTTGGCGTACACCGATCCGTCGTCGGCGCATTCGAGTTCGTTGAGCCGCTCGACCGGATTGCCGTCGAGGGTGACGTCGACGGTGTTCTCGGCATCGAACGACGTGGGGTCGCGGAAGGTGATGGTGGACGAGCCGTCGCTCATCACGAGGCGGTCGTCCGGCGTCTGCGTGCACAGCCCCCAGCCTTCGCCGTCGTAGTTCACCCGGCGTCGTTCGGCGAGGGTGTTCGGGTCTCGGGCTATTGCGACGCCGTCCTGCCAGGTGATCTGCCACAGGGTGTCGCCGTCGACGGTGATGCCTTCGCCGAACAGGTCGGCCGGCAGATCCACGCGATCGAGTTCGGTCATGTTCTCGAGCGATGTCCGCCTGACGAACGAGGAGCCTTCCAGTCCGGTGCCCTCGTAGAGCACGTCGCCGTCGATCTCGAAGCCCTGGGTGAATGCGTCGTTGCTCCGGTCGTATTCGCGCACGATCTCGGTGGTCAGTGTCGGAACCGAGTCGGACGTCACCGGGGTCGGCTGCGTCGTCGACGAGCAGGCGGACACAGCGAGCAGCGAGGTCGCGAGGGCAGCGCAGGTGCGAGCACGGACGGTCATTGCACCCATGATGGCAGCCCGAACTGGGCGTCACCGTGTCGATGCGGCAAACTGGATGTGTGAGTTTCGTATCTTCCCCAGAGCTCGATTCCATCCGCCCCGTCTTGGCCGATGCCGTGGACCTCGCGCGGCAGGCTCTGCTCGACCTGGGAGAGGGCGGTATCGGCGAGTACCTCGGGGTCACCGCCGAAGACTCCAGCGCGGCCACCCACCGGTTCGCCAGCGATCTCGAGGGGTACCGCGGATGGCAGTGGGCCGTCGTGGTCGCCGCACCGGAGGACGCGGACCACGCCACGGTCAGTGAGCTTGTTCTGCTTCCGGGCCCCGATGCTCTCGTGGCACCGACCTGGGTGCCCTGGGACGAGCGCATCCGTCCCGGCGACCTGGGACCCGGCGATCTGCTGTCTCCGCGCCAGGACGATCCGCGGCTCGTGCCGGGTACGTCGGATCCGGTGACCCTGCCATCGACGAGGTTGCGGGCGAGATCGGTCTCGGCCGAACCAAGGTCACCAGCCTCGAAGGACGCCTCGACGCCGCCCAGCGCTGGCACGACGGCGACTTCGGTCCCGATACCGAGATGGCCAAGGCGGCGCCGTCGACCTGCGGGCTGTGTGGTTTCTACCTCCCCCTCGCCGGTTCACTCTCCGTCGCATTCGGGGTGTGCGGCAACGAATTCGCGGCCGACGGACACGTGGTGCATGCCGAGTACGGCTGCGGAGCGCATTCCGACACCGAACTCCCCACCGGAGCAGGATCGCCGCAATTCGAGCCGTACGACGACGCTGCACTCGACGTCGTCGCATCGCCGGTGGCCCCGGTCGAGCCGGCTGCAGTTGCCGAGACAGCCGACAGCGTCGAGACCGTCGACACGACCGACACCGTCGAAACCACGGGAGAGGCCCCGGAAGAGTCGGGGGCTGCCGACATCGTTGCGGCCGACAACGCCGAACCTGCCGTAGATGATGCGTCGAACACCACCGATCTTGCTGCGCAGGAAGAAGCTTCGGCATCTCCGAGCTGATCGATCCGTTCGATACCGGGTCGTTGCGGGAGTCGATTCTCGCGGCGTGGGGCTCTTCTCCCACCCGGCTTCGGGAGGATTCGGCGTCCGAGTCCGATCTGGTGCGCGGGGGCTACCGCGATCGTCTGCTCACCGAGTTGGCGCAGAACGCAGCCGACGCCGCTCAGCGAGCCGGGGTCCCGGGTCGGCTGGCCGTGTGGACCGATGAGTTCGGTGCTCTGCATGTTGCCAATACCGGTGCAGCGCTGGATATCTCCGGTGTGCACGCGTTGACCGCCTTGAGGGCGTCGGGCAAGACTGCTGCGGGTTCGGGCGTCGGACAGTTTGGAGTCGGGTTCACCGCCGTGCGTTCGGTATCCGACGAGATCGAGGTGCGATCCCGCGGCGTCGGCGTGGCGTTCAGCGCGCGGCGCACGCTCGAGGCGCTGCGTGAGCGAGACATGCGCGCG
>NZ_BAOX01000472.1:0-2393 GCF_000813105.1 Rhodococcus sp. BS-15
TCCAGGTGGTGAGTTCCGTGGACGACGTGGCCAAGAACATCGGTCGGGGGTTGGGGGCGTTCGGTGCGGTGGCGGGAACTGTTCCCTCGATTGCGCACGATATCGACGAGGGGGTGAGCCCCACCGAGGCGATTGCGGTCAACACGGCGAGTACCGCCGCCGGCCTCGCAGCTGCGAGCTACGTGACCGGCGCCCTGGCGGGACTCGGGTGGTACCGCGGGTTCGGTGTTTTCCCGGGCCGGGCACGGTGGCCGGTGCTGCCGCAGGCGTCGCGTTGGGCACCCTGGTCGGGGGCTCCGTCAGCCACGGCGTATCGAAGGTCTTCGAATGGACGCTGCGATGACCGATCGTGAGGACACAGGCGCGAACACGCCTGCGGATCCGGGACCTGTGTGGGTGCGGAGGTGGCGCAGTGTGCACCTCGGCTGGCTCGCAGCGGTTTTCGGCATCTGTACGGTTATGGTGGGACTGCTGGTTGTCGCCGTCCCTGTGATTGCCAGGACGGGCGCAGGAGGCCTCCTGACACTGTTGTGGCTCGCGTTCTTCGTGCTCCTTCCCTTGGGGATGGCTGTGCCGATGTCCGGCATCGGAGCTGCGCGATTGTCACGTTTCGTGCGGCGGGTCGACGTTGCAGGCGTCGGCGCAGGTTTGTCGGTGCCCGGGCGCGGGGACTTCGTGGCTCGGGCAGGTCTGCTCGCCTTCGCGTCGGTGGTGGGCCTGTCCTACTTCGTATTCAGGGATGACGGACCGGACCCTCGCCAAGAGATGGCCGGGTTGCTGACGGCGATAGGCGCGCCGGCATGCCTGGCGTGGTTCGTCCTGGGGTTCGTCGTCGTCAACCGCACCAGCGTCTCTCTGCACCCCGAAGGTGTTGTCCAACAGATCTATCGACGTCGTGGGTGGAAGGTGTCGAACGACGTGACGATCGTGCGATGGAGCGACATCGCGGATCTGCGCCTGGAGGAGCATCCGAATCCAGCGGTCCCGCACCGAGGTGACTTGCCGGTGATTCGAGTCCCGCGCCGATCGAGCGAGACCGATGAACCGGAGGTGGTCATCATGGCGTGTGAGAAGAAGGTCGAGCCGAATTCGCTGCTCGCGCTGCTTCTGGTGTGTCGCGACAATCCCTGGGCTCGTGAGCAACTGGACCACGATGATGCGCGCGAGTTGCTGCGCCCGCCCAGTCTGCTCGAGCGCATCCGAGCAGACCGTGCCGCATCGACATCTGGTGAAAGGAACGCTGTCCAGTGACGGTTCGAGAGAAATCGATAGAGGCGTTTCTTCAGCAACAGGGTGTCGAACTCGTTCCGGCGCACCGCGCCGAATGCGACAGGTTCGGGCTCGAGCTGCCGACGCCACCGGGCTGGGAGGTCGTTCCCGAGCACCTGTTCCCGCACGCCACCGCGGTGCTGTGCTCGCCGACCGACGCAGTCGATGGATTCGTTCCGAACGCGGTGGTTCTGGTCGGCAAGCTCAGTCGATCTGTTCATCCGGAATCGTTGCTGGAGTACGGGTTCGGAGACTCCAGGGCTCTTCCCGGCTGGGTCGAGATCGGTCACGACCGAGACCCGTTCCGTGGTCTGCCGGCGGTCTCGACCGCGGGCCGCTACGACTGCGACGGACGGTTGCTCTTCGCCCGCACCCGGTACGTCGTCGTGCACCACATCGTCGATCAGTATCTGGTGCAGGTGACGGTCACCGTGCCGGATTCGCTTCGGCAGAAACTGTCCTGCGCTGCAGACGAATTCATAGACGGGGCGCGCATCGGGCAGGGGTGATCTACTCGGGAATCTGCTGCACCACGGCGGCGACGGCTTCTACCTGGTCCGCGATGCGTGGCCCCCACCGACTCGACAGGTCCTCGTCCATCGGGAAGATTCTGCCGTCTCGGACGGCGGTCAACGAACCCCAGCCCGGCCGAGCTGCGACCGATTCGGCTGTGACGCCACAGCATTGGGCGTCGGCGAGGAACACGATATCGGGATCGGCGGTGATTACCGATTCGGCGGACAGTTGTGGGTAGTCGCCTGCGCCGGAGCTGTCGGCGATGCTCGTCAGGCCGAACAAACCGTAGATCTGGCCGACGAAGCTCGCGCTCGACACCGTGTACAACGTGTCGTCGAGTTCGTGAAAGTACGTCAGCGGCCGATCGCGATCCGGAACGCTCGCCACGGCAGTGTCGATCCGGGACCGCATCTGCGCGACCACTGCGTCGCCTTCGGCGTCGTGCCCGGTCGCGTCGGCCACTTGTTCGATCTGCTCGTACGCGTCGTCGAGGCTCGTCGCGGCCGGCACCAGCAGCGCGGAATGCCGGCCTCGGCCAGAGTGGACGTCACCAGGCCGAGGTCGGTGGAGGTGATCACCAGACTGGGGTCGGTACGCGACGAGTCGCC
>NZ_BAOX01000471.1:0-2395 GCF_000813105.1 Rhodococcus sp. BS-15
GCGACCGACCACGACGGACGCGGCGAGCACCACCGCCGGTCGGCGCACCGTGACCACCACCAGTGCCCCGTCCGGCGTCGAGGAGACGACGGCACCCGACAGACCCACCCGCGACCGATCGACCGCGGTGCCGACGACGGTCCCACCTGCCACCACGACTCGTCCGACCACAACGCGCCCCGCCACGACGACCCGGGCAACGACGACGCCGCGTCCGACCACCACCACGCGGTCGACTCGGACGTTCGATTTTCCGTTCCCGGACTTCGACTTTCCGCGACGCTGACGGGTCTGCGCTTTCCGACGCCACCGGCCCCGGTACTCGAGGCAGGATGAACGGTATGGAGTCGATTCAGACCGAGCGCGAAGACAAGTTCGACGTCGACGCAGATTTTCAGTTGCCCACTCTCGCTTCACTGGTGCCCAACGGCGGCGCACTGGTGTCGAGCGAGACCGACCTGAGCAGTGAGTATTTCGATACTGCCGGCCACGACCTGTTGCGACGCGGAATCACGCTGCGGCGTCGTACCGGTGATTCCGACAACGGCTGGCATGCGAAGGTCCCGGCGGAGAAGGCGCGGACCGAGATTCGGCTCCCCCTCGGCAACGGTGCGCACAATGCGGTGCCGGACGAGCTGAACGACGTGCTGCGCGGTGCGGTGATGGGCGCGGAGTTGTCCGCAGTCGCGACTCTGACGACGCGTCGAACGATTCACTCCGTGTCCGACGCCGATGGGACTGTGGTCGCGGAAGTTGCCGACGACGAGGTCTCTGTCGTCCTGATCGGCGGGGCGACCGGTCCGCGGTGGCGGGAGGTCGAGGTGGAACTCGGACCCGCAGGGTCGGAGTCGTTTCTGAAGAAGGCGGGCAAAATGCTGCGCGCTGCCGGTGCTCGGTCGTCGGCGCATCCGTCGAAGTTGGATCGGGCGCTGTCGGTGGTGCGCCAGGTGCCCGCCGAACCCGGGGCGGCGCTGCTGGCGGACTACCTCGACGATCAGGCACAGGCGATCGTCGCCGGCGATGTCTACCTGCGTCGAGGGCTGGATCCGATCCATTCCACGCGGGTGGCGATTCGGCGATACCGCAGTACCCTCCGTGTGTTCGGGAGTCTGTTCGAGGACGAGCCCGCCGCGCAACTCGAGGCCGAACTATCCTGGTATGCAAGCATTCTCGGCGAGGTTCGCGATCGTCAGGTGCAGCGTGCTCGGTTCGCTGCGGCGTTGCGCGAACTGCCGCCCGAACTGGTGCTCGGGCCGGTGGCGTCGCGGATCGAGAACGATCTGTTGGCCGAGCAGATTCGGTACCGCGAGGCCGCGATGACCGAACTCGACGGAGAGCGTTACCGCGCGCTGCTCACGACGCTGTCGGAGTGGTCGCGCGGGCTCCCGATCGACGGCGAGGTCACCGACCGAGTGTTGGTCAAGCTTGCGCGCAAGGCAGGCAAGAAGGCGATCGATCGCACCAAGAGTGCTGTGCGCGGCACCGACGACGAGGCGTTGCATCGCGCACGGAAGGCGTCGAAGCGCGCGCGATACGCGGCCGAGTTGGTCGCACCGGTGGTGGACAAGAAGGTCTCCAAAGCGAACATCAAGCACTTCAAGACGATTCAGGAGGTGCTGGGAGAGCATCAGGACGCGGTGATCGCGGCCGAAATTCTGCGGACTCTCGGCGCGCGTGCAGGAACGACGGCGGGGGGAGAACGGCTTCACCTTCGGCCTGCTCTTCGAGCGCGAGCGCCGTGCCGCCGAGATGGCGCGGGACGAGGCGAGCAGGTTGGAGTTCTGATCGCTGAAACCGGCGTATTTCCCCGATTCGAGGGTCGAAGGGTACTCTGAGTCGGAATCGAATCGGGGGAGTCGACCATCATGGCCATTGCGCTCGGGGTGCACGTCGGTGTCGAAGAAGTGTCTGCCTCGCTGGTCGAGGCCGATCTGCCCGAACTCGGGCCCATTTCCTCTCGCACCGTGTCCGTTTCCGCGGTCCCCGGCGGTGTCGGTGACGCCGTCACCACCATGCTCGGAATCATGAGGGTTCAAGCGGCGCAGAACGACTTGCTGATCAGCGGTTCTGGAGTGGTCTGCGACAGCATCGCGCTCTGCGGGATCGTTCGCGCCGCTCTGGCCGCCCATCATGTCAGCGACGTCGGGGTGGTGGATGCCGGAGATCCACGGCTGGATGCCGACTATTCGCTGGACATCGCAGCGGCACTGATCGGCACCGCGGCTGCTGCCATCGCGTGGACGGGCGAGCCGGTGGCCGTCCCTGCCGAGGCGGTCGACGAGGACTGGAGCGGTTCCGCGAGCGATGTGGCCGGTACGCCACGCAGCGCACGACTGACGATGATCGGTTTGGGCGTCGCGGTTCTCGCCGCACTGAGTGGAGCCACGGTGTGGGA
>NZ_BAOX01000470.1:0-2414 GCF_000813105.1 Rhodococcus sp. BS-15
TGCGCACCCGCGGGCAGAGTGGCGACGCCCGGCTGCGGTGAGCTCGCCGCCGTGGGTGCAGGTTCACCGCCTGGAACACCGACGTCGGACACTGCCGAGGACGGTGCAGCACCCGACGACGCCACCGCAGGAGTTGCGTCGTCACGTGCGACCCACCAGGCGAACACCCCGCCGAGAATCACCGCGACCACAGCCACAATGGCCACCACGATCCAGATGCCACCGCTGCCTTTTCTCGGCGGTCCCGGTGGAGGAGCACCCGTGAAACCACCGGTGCCGAACACTGGCGGCCGGGGAACCGCGCCGTACCCGCCTGGCTGCGCCGTGCCACGAGACTGTGGCGCGCCATGAACGGACGAAGGCGGCGGCATGACTCGATCGGATGGATTCGGCTGCGCGCCGTACTGTCCGTACGCGCGCTGCGAGGGGTCGCCCGAACCTGGATAGCTCACTGGTGTCCTTCTGCCGATGATGGGGCCAGCCTCTCATACGGCGTAGCAACCAGCAGACCGGACGTTACAGTTTCGCTCTGCGCGCGGTGAGCTCCTCCAGATAGCGCGCAACCGCGTCGTCGTCGTTGGATTCGAGGACTCGATCGACAACGGATCGCACGGGCTCTGCAGCATTCGACGGGCACAACGCCGTACCCGCCCAGTTCAGCATCGGCAGATCGTTGCGGGCATCTCCCACTGCCGCAACCGAATCCGAAGAGATCCCCCATCGCTCGCACAATTCCTGCAGGGCACTGGCTTTCGAGACTCCCGCCGCGGACATCTCGATGTACGGAGCACCGGAATGGGTCAACTCCACTCCGTCCACCCCCACAGCAGCGACGAGCTCGTACAACTCCTCGCTCGTCGTATCTCTGTGCCGAGCAACGATTTTGACCGTCGGCTCGACGTCGACCGGCAAACCGTGCTCCGACAGTTCCATCTCGTGCGGCTGCCGGTGATGGTCTGCGAACACGCACAGCTCGGCGTACCGAGCCTCGGCCACGAATCGCGTGGCACCGACGGTCGCGAAGGCCACGCCGGGAACGAGGGAGCGCACGACCGACTTGGCCGAGGCCACCGTCTCCGCCGGTACCGACCTGGTGCCGACGATGGCCGGGAAGCCGTCGGCCAGGTCGAGGACGACAGCCCCGTTGGCACCGATCGCCGTCCCGCGGAATCCGCAGGACGCTGCGAGTTCGTCGATGGAGTGGCGCGCGCGAGCGGTGGCCCACACCACCCTGATTCCGGCTGCGTCTGCCGCAGCCATCGCGGCGGCCGTTCGCGCAGAGACAGTTCGGTCCGAACGCAACAGCGTGCCGTCGAGATCGGTTGCGACAACGACGACCTCTTCGGTTCTGTTCACCCCACCGATACTGCCAGGTGCCGATCGTTCAGCCGGCGACCAATGTCAGAACGGAGATCTCACTGGGCGCGAACACTCGGAAAGGCGGACCCCAGAATCCCGATCCGCGGCTGGTATAGAGCTGAGTTCGCGCGCCGTGCCTGCTCAGACCGTGCACCACCGGCTGGTCCAGCCGAACCAAGGCCGAGAACGGCCAGATCTGACCGCCGTGTGTGTGGCCGGAGACCTGCAGGTCGACACCGGCGTCGACAGCGTCACCGATCTGTTTCGGCTGATGAGCCAGCAACAGCACGGGCATCGAGGGATCGGTTCCGGCAAGTGCGCGAACGAGATCGGCACCGTGGCCGGGTGCACCCGACCCTGCCGCGGTGGCGTCGTCGACGCCCGCGATGATCAGTGCGTCCTCACCGCGGTGCAGCACCACGTGGCGATTGTGCAGGGAGTTCCATCCGAGGTCCTCCATGTGATCGAGCCACTCCTGCGCCTCACCGAAGTACTCGTGATTGCCGGTGACGTACACGCGCGCCGCACTCGCGAGCATTGCCTCCAACGGCGCGGCCTGCGCTCGACGCCGATCGACCGAGCCGTCGGCGATATCGCGACGTGGGCCAACACGTCCGGTTCGAGCGCGTTGACGGCATCGGTCAATCGATGCGACCACGTCGTGCGATCGAGCGGACCGAAATGCGTGTCGGTCACGAGAACCACTCGTAGACCGTCGAATCGAGCCCCGAGCCGATCGATCCTGACGGTCGTGTGTCGCACGCGCGGAGTTCGCATCGCCTCGTAATGACCCCACAGCGCCAGGACGACCACGACGACCACGGTTGCCACCGACACGATCCGCGACCGAAGAGGGTCGTCGACCCCGGCCACCCACAGACCGAGCCGCAGCAGCAGCGAGAGTGCCGACCACACGAACGCGATCCAGACCGAGCCCAACAACACGTCTCCGACGCGCGCCCACGCGTCCTTGGAAGCCCCCTCGGCACTCGGCCGGTGGCCCAGATACATCGCTGCAGGCAGCGCCAGGAATGCGGCGACCGCAACCGCAGAGC
>NZ_BAOX01000469.1:0-2445 GCF_000813105.1 Rhodococcus sp. BS-15
CTCCGGCAGCCCCTCAACCAAGCCCGGCTGCAGTGGCGGCGACCGACGACGCCCCGAACGCGGCACCAACGCCGGCACCCGTTGCTGCACCGGTCGATGGAAGCCCGATCGCACCTGACCCCGCCGCGGACGTCCCAGGTCAGCAAACGGGCGACGCCCCTGCGAATCCGCTTCTGCCGCAGACAGGTGAGCCCAACCCGTCATCGCCGACATCACCGAGCCAGCCGAGCCGAGTGCCGACCAGTGACTGACACACGGTCCGATGAGAGGACGAGACGATGACCGTCGCGATCGATACGGACGACGTCTCATCGGTCCTCGGCCATGGGCGCAATCAGATCCACGAGGTACGCGAGGCTGCTGACAGGGCGGTCAGTAGCGCGACGGATCCACGTGTGAAGTCGGCCCTGGAAACGCTGCTCGGCCGGACGAAGGCCGACTTGGACAAGATCGACGGCACTGCAGCCGTGGGTGAAAAGACGTCAGAAGCGTTCGCCGACAACGACGATCGTTCGGCGCACAGTGTTGCTGCGGTGACACAGTCGAACGCGCCGGTCTCGTCGACACCTGCCTCTGCAGCACCCGCGTCGCCGGCACCGGTCGCGCGCCCGATGTTGTCTGCCGCGCAACTTGCGGGCCCGTCGCCGCAGATGCCCAGCATGCAGGGATCACCGATGATGTCGATGGCTTCCTCGTCCCCGATGGCGTCATCGATGGTGACTCCGCTGTCCATGGCTGCATCGACCCTCGCCCCGACGATGGTGGCGGCGGCCGCCCCGGCGGCGCAACAGTATCCGCCCGGAAGTGTCACGATGACACGGTCTCAGCTCGCGGCGCTGATCGAAGCCCAGGGAGGAGCCGCGTCAGGTGAGAGCGTGGTCGACGCCGAGCGGAAGTCGACATGGGACGGCGACACCAAACCTGCCCCGATCAACGTCGACGACGTCGAATACACCAAGGGCAAGGGCAAGCTCTCCGACGCCGAAGTCTCTGCCGCCATCGAAAGCGCGATGGACAAGACGGGCATCACACCGGAAGCACGACCGCAATTCAAAGCGGTGCTCGAGTTCATGGCGGACAAAGAGTCCGGGGACAACGCCGACGCAGTCAACCTCTACGACACCAACGCGATCGGACCGACTCAGGTCGACGGCGCACCATCGCAGTCCTCACGCGGGACATGGCAGACCATTCCGTCCACGTTCGCAGCCCACCACGCTGCCGGCACGTCGAACAACATCTACGACCCCGAAGCATCCGCCGGTGCCGCGATCAACTACATCAAGGACAAGTACGAGGTCGGAGCAGACGGCTCAGGACTCGAACGGTTCGCCGCGTCGCGCAGATCAAACGGATACACGGGCTACTGAGATGGCAACGACAGCCCGCACCCCATCGCACGTGCAGAGTTCAAAGGAACACAAGATGACAGAGAACACAGCTGCTGTCCGGAACGGAGTCCGCGGCTTCTACGTCAACGGCGGACCACTGGTGATGCTCTCCGGTTTCGAGGGCATCAACGACATCGAAGAATTCGAGCTCGCTGTCATCGAGGTCGTCAACGAAGTGCTCGACGCCGCGGAGGCGAACCCGGATCTCCTCCGCGACCTCGCGAAGCAGCAGTCCCATCCGGCGTTCGACAATGCCCGAGCAGCAGGAGAGTAGCGATGCCAATCCCCATGAACGCCAACCCCGAGTCCGCCGCCCTCATCGGTGGTGCGTGGCCGGAGTACGACGAGAGCACCTACCGAGCCGACGCCGAAGTGCAACGAAAGCTCAGCGGTACAGCGGAAGACGGAGCGAACGTCACCCGCAAGGTTGGCGATCGCACGGCGGGCTTCCAAGGCGCGGCAGGAACTGCTCTCCAGGACGCCCTCAGCCGGGACCGCTCCCAGCTGACCACCCAGCAATCAGTTCATCACGCCACGGCGTCCAAGCTCGAGAACCTGGCGTCGGCAATCGAGAATCACAAGCACAATCTCAACGCGATCGACCGTGAATATCACGCACAGAAGGCCACATTGATCGCGACCGGCGCTGATCCGGCCGACCTCGCTCAGCTGCAGGCGCAGGCGCAGTCGTACGTAGGCACCGCACAGTCCACGTTCGGGGCCGCGTACGAAGGAATGGTCGACACCCTGCTCGCCGACGCCGACGCAGCCGAGGGCAAGCCGAAACCTGCACCGGGCGGAGTCGAGCTCGCAGAATTCAAGGACGACGAACCGGGCAGTGCCGCCGGCGTCGCAGACAAGGCGGACGGCGCACCTGCGGACGCACCGAACGACATCGACAGCGGGAGCGACGCGAAGGCCGAGGACAAGTCGGAAGCCGCCCCGACGACTGAGCCTGATACGTCCGAGGGAGCAGCAACCGAGCCAGCGCCTGCAGTCGAAGACAAAGCCGGGACCGCCGCTCCCGTACCCGCCGCTCCGGCCCCTGCGGCTC
>NZ_BAOX01000468.1:0-2455 GCF_000813105.1 Rhodococcus sp. BS-15
TCGGGCAGCGATTCGCCGAACCACACCGCCCCCGGCCTGATCAATCCACCGCACAACGGACACTCCGGCGGCGGAACCCGCTGGTCCGCCTCGGCCGGAGCGTCGGCGGCACCGTCGAACTGCGCTCGTGTCCCACAATCGCTGCAGTACGGCTCGAACAGAGATCCGTGCACGTGCGAGAGAACCGTGGCACCGGCCCTCTCGTGCAGGTCGTCGACATTCTGGGTGGCGATGTCGACGTGCGCTCGCTGCTGCCATTGCGCAAGTGCCACGTGCCCGGCGTTGGGCTCGGAGCGTCGGACCAATTCGGCTCGCCATCGATACCAGCCCCACACCAGATCACTGTCGGCCAGCCACCCCTCCGGACTGGCGAGATCCTTGGGATCGAAGTCTTCCACAATCCGCTCCGGGCGTCCCGAAATGTAGCGATCCCCGACTCGGCGGACATGCCTGCGCCGGTGAGTACGGTGATCCGCGAAGCCTCTCGCGCGGCGTCCACGACGGGCTGCGGAACGGCAACGGGCGACTGATTCTCGGAAGTGGTCACCCGGTCATTGTGCCGAGCGGTGTGCCACGCCGCGCTACCGTGGTCGCATGAGCATCGACACCACCGCGCGAACCCGACGACGGTGGCCCGTGTGGTTGGCGGCCTGCACGGCCGTCGTCGTGCTTGCAGTGGCCGGGGTTCTGTGGCTGGCACCGAGCCGGTACCTCCCGTGGGACACCGAAGCATTTCCCGAGGTGAACGCCGGCGAGCTGACTACCGATCAGGCCCGGGTGGTCGAACTCCTGCGCACCGAGCACGAGCTGCAGCGGCCGGGAACGTTCTACGCCGAAGGAATCGACGAGGCCTGGTGTGCCGATTTCGTCAGCTGGATCATGAAGGAGGCGGGACTGCCGTTGTCGAACCCCAATTCGGTTCGTGGCGCATTCCCGGCGTCTACACCCTGCAGGAGTACTACCAGGAGCAGGGACGTTACGAGGCCGTCGGCGACTACACGCCATCGGTGGGCGATGTGGTGCTATACGACAACACCAGCTGGGCCGGCCAGCACACCAACGTGATCGTGGCGGTCGAAGGCGACGAGGCCATCACCGTCGGCGGCAACGAAGCTGGCAAGGTCAGGGTGCACACGCTGCACTACGCATCCGATTCCGGAGTCGTCGGATTCGGTCGCCTTCAGAGCTGACGGTCACTACGTCGGGATGGCGTCTGCGTCGCCGTACGAACGCGCACCACCGTCTCGTTTGGCTCGGTAGAGCAACATGTCCGCGCGGTCGAAGCAATCGTCCACGGACTCCCCCACGCGCAATGTCGTGTAGCCGGCAGAGAAGGTCTGTTCGTCGGGCACGACCGCCGACAACTCGGCCAGCACGGCAGACATGGTCGTCGAACCCGCACCGGGCATCGCGAGAGCGAACTCCTCGCCGCCCCACCTCGCGATGGAGGCGCGGCCGCCGAGCAGGTCCTGGGCAGAAGCAGAGAACTGAATCAACAGCCGATCTCCGCGTCCGTGCCCGTATTTGTCGTTGTACGACTTGAACCGATCGAAGTCGACCATGGCCAGAGCCAACGCCACATCGGCACCACGCGGTGTCGTCAACTGATGCAGCCGATCGCGCCATCCACGCCGGTTGAGCAATCCGGTGAGGGCATCGGTCTGCGCGGCCTGGCGGAGGTCGTCCTCGATGCGCCGACGATCGGTGGTGTCGTGCACGACGGCCATCGTCCACCCGAATACCCCCGGGACCGGGAACCTCACTGGCCGAGATCCACCCCCACCGGACCGTGCCGTCGGCGTGCAGGTAGCGCTTCTCGAGGTGAACCGATTCCCCGCGCGCCTTGGCGTCGGCCATGATCTGTTCCATGGCCGCGTGCTGGGCCAGATCGTCGGGATGGGTGAATTCGCGAGAGGACCGGCCGGCCAACAGATGGCGCGGGCAACCGACGATGGCCGCGTACGCCTCGTTTGCGAGAACCAACAACCCGTTCTCGTCGGCCAACGCCAATCCGACCGTGCTGGCCTCGAACATCTCCCGATACCAACGATCGGTGTCGACCATCTTCAGCCGGGTCTCTTCCTCGAACAGTGCGAGTCACGCCGAATCACACAGACCACCGAGAATACTCGGTGCGTCGTACCGGGCTGCTCTCGAGCACGTTGCGGCCGATCTTGACCTTGACGTAGCGTCACGGTTCACACTGATACACATGAGAATCGGATCCCTGGCCGACGCCGCCGGAACGACACCTCGAACAGTGCGTCACTATCACCGTCTCGGCTTGCTCGGTGAGCCACGCCGTCTCTCCAACGGCTATCGCGAATACACGATCGACGACGTGGTTCGACTGATGAGAATCCGCTGGCTCGCCGATGCCGGAATGCCCCTCGGCGCGATCGCGGCCGCCCTCGACCGGTCCGCGCCGGACGGAGAGCGACGTGGTCGCCCGATC
>NZ_BAOX01000467.1:0-2468 GCF_000813105.1 Rhodococcus sp. BS-15
GAGCGCACGGCATGCCGGGAATGGGCGCCATGGGCGCAGCAGGCGCGCGGGGAGCCGGCGACAACGACGGCGAACACGCAACTCCCGGTTACCTCGTCGACGTGAGCAACGGCAGCGAACTGATCGGCGATCTACCTCTGGTTGCACCTCCGGTACTCGGCGGCTGACGATGATGACCTGGACCATGCCCGGTATCGATTTCATGATGCTGTGCAGTCGATTCGGACGCGACCGACTGCCGTATCCCCTGGCGGTCACCATCGACGTCGATACCGTGGACGAACTGCGGCAACTGCGGCTGGAGGCGTCGGCGAGGATCGACGCGATGATGGACGAGAAACTCGGGGCAGCTGTTCGGACCGTCGTCGACCCGATCGTTCGCATCGAATGTCGCGGCGAGACAACCGATTCCCGTTACGGAATCATGCGCAGCCACGCAGCGATTCGCCACGACGCGGCCGCGGTGCTCACTCAGCAACCGGGGCCCGACGCCTCCTCCGGCGGTGCCGTCACCATCGAACTGACCGGCCCGGACCGTGCCCCCGCCGTAGTTCTCGGATCCCTGCCGAACATCACTGCAGGCCACCGACCGGCCGAGCGACTCGAACGCGCGATGGCTGCAGCGACATCGGGTGGATCGCATCTGTCCACGGCAACAAGAGGGGCGACAGCGGACGAGCAGTTCCGGTCGTTCTTCGACCGCCCACGATCTGCAGTGGGCGAGATCATCGTCGCGCGCGGCAAGACCTACGACAACCGCCGGGACACCGATGCCGTCTCGTTCTTCTGGATGGACTTCGAGCGGGACGGCCGGTACATCGTGCACTCCGCGAAGTCGATCGACATCGCGCCCGCCGATACTGCCGGACTGGCGTCGGAGATCGAAGGGCACGTGGCGGTCGCGCTGAGGCGATGACGGTCCGCCCTTGACACCGTATCGATTTTCGATAGGTTATCGATATTCGTTGTTATCGACTATCGATATGGAGGCGGCGGGATGGCATATGGACTGGGCTCCGCACGAGCCAACAAATGGGCGATGGCGTTCTACGCGGGAATCGCGGTGGTGTGGTCGGGATGGAGGGTGTGGGACTACCACTCCTCGGACTACGTCAGCGCCACCGTCACGCCCAGGGAGGACTCGCCGACTCTCGACCTGTTCGGCGGACAGTTGCAGCCAGGGAATGTCATCGAGCTCAGCGTCGCCAAAAGTGACGTCCAGCGACTCATCGGGATGATCGACTTCATGAGGTACGGCGAGATCGTGGCCGGCGGAATCATCATCCTGGTGGGGATCTTCTTCGCGTACCGATTCTTCGACAATGTCATCAAGGAAACCCCGTTCAGCGTCGGTGCCAGCATCGACCTGGTCGCGGTCGCTGTCTGCCTGGTCTTGTACCCGGTCATCACCGGAGGACTTCGAGTGATGAGTACCAACGCGGTCCAGGGCGCACTCGAGACAACCGAGTTCACCGATACTGCGCGCGGCCTGGGTGCGTTCTGGCTGGCCGTGATCGTCGCGATCGTTCTGCAATTCGTCTATGCGGTGCTCCGTCAGGGGTCCAAGCTCGCTCGCGATGCCGATGGGCTGGTCTGATGGCGGAGGAGTTCGTCGACCATCTGGTCGTCTGCCATCTGGGCGAAATTCTCGACGCCCGCGGCATGACGCTCGCCGAGCTGTCGCGTCTGGCCGGAGTCAGCGTCGTCAATCTGTCGGTGCTCAAGAACGACCGCGCCAAGGCCATCCGGTTCTCGACGCTCACCGCCGTGTGCCGCGTGCTCGGCTGCACACCCGGCGACCTGTTCACGCTGCGCCAGATCTGACGTCCACCGAAGCGCAGCCGCACCAGCCGGACAAATCGAACAAGTACATTGGATGACGGTAACCAGCACTACGAGAGAGAGTCCACCACATTGTCTGCTCCGGCCGGTCAACCGTTGTCCAAGGGTCAGAACGGCCCCCTCACCGTCGGTGACGTCGTCGTCTCCATCTCGCTGGCCGTACCCGCGGACCTGTCCGCGCTACTGGTCACCGACGCCGGAAAAGTGCGCACCGACGCCGATTTCGTGTTCTTCAACCAGCCCACCGGCCCCGGCGTACGTCTCGAGCCCGGCCAGGGCGGACCGGCCCGGCTCGCCGTGTCGCTCGCCGCAGTTCCCGCCGACATCGAGCAGATCCGCGCTGTCATCACCCTCGACGACGCGTCGAGCAACTTCGGTCGATCCGCCGCTCCCGTCGCGCGGGTGAGCGACGCAAGCGGAAATGTGTTGTACGAGTACACGATCGATGGCTTGAGCTCGGAGTCGATCGTGATCGCGCTGGAGATCTACCGCCGTCAGGGCAGCTGGAAGGTGCGAGCCGTCGGGCAGGGTTACGCGGGTGGCTTCGCCGCCCTGGTGACGGACCACGGTGTGTCCGTGGACGACGCCCCTGCTCCCGCACCGACGCCTCCTCCCGCTCCCGCCAC
>NZ_BAOX01000466.1:0-2475 GCF_000813105.1 Rhodococcus sp. BS-15
ACAACCCGAGGTCCGCACTCGCCGGAGTGCGGCCCGCGGCGACCAGAACTTCGTCGACCGTGATCTCGCCGCCGCCGACGACGAGACCGACCGGGCCACCTCGGCCGATGCCGGTGTCGGCCGGGTTCTCGCGGGCCACGGACTCGAGGGAGGCGTCGAGCATGATCGTGGCGCCGCGCTTCTTCAGAGCCTCGGCGACGAGTTCGCCTGCGAACGGCTCGGAACCGGCCAGCAGCGACGAGCCGCGCACGATCATCGTCACCTTCGCCCCGACCGAGAGCAACCAGGTGGCCGCTTCCGTCGCGACGACGCCACCGCCGATGACGGCGATATGACCCGGGGTCTCGTGAATGTTGGTGGCATCGCGGGAGATCCACGGCCGGGCGTCGCGCAGGCCCGGGGTGTTCGGTACCGATGCAGTGGTTCCGGTGGAGAGAACGACTGCGTGCCGCGCGGTCAGCGTACGGCCGTCGACCTCGACGGATTTCTCCCCGGTGAGGCGTCCGTGACCGCGGATGACGGAGATCCCTGCCGACTCTGCCCACGTCATCTGGGAGGAATCGTCGAGGCCGTGGGTGAAGGACTCTCGTCGGGCCAGGACGGCGTCGGCATCGAGGGGCTGATCGCCGACCAGTTCCTTGACCCCCGGCATGTTTCGTGCGATGTCGAGAACCTCGCCGGGGCGCAGCAGCGCCTTGCTCGGCATGCACGCCCAGTACGAGCATTCGCCGCCGAGCAGTTCGTGCTCGACGATCACGGCGGTGCGGTCGCTGCCTGCAATCGCGTACTGCGCGGCATTCTCGCCGACCGGTCCACCGCCGATGACGATGACATCGAATTCCGAGCTGTCTGAGGCCATTGCTCCACAGTGGCATAGGCTCGCCGCTTATGGCGACCACTCGGAACAAGATTCTGATCACCGGAGCGAGCTCGGGGCTCGGTGAGGAAATGGCGCGACGGTTCGCAGGCATGGGCCGGGATCTGGCGCTCTGCGCCCGGCGGGTCGAGCGGTTGGACGAACTTCGCGCCGAGTTGATGCACCACAACCCGAACATCACCGTGGTGGTCCGAGCCCTCGACGTCACCGATCACGATGCGGTGGGTGAGGTGTTCGGAAAATTGCGAGACGAATTGGGGGGCCTCGATCGAGTGATCGTCAATGCCGGGCTCGGCAAGGGCGCGAAGATCGGTACCGGGCGAGCCGACGCGAACCTGCAGACCGCCCGCACGAACTTCATCGGGGCGCTCTCGCAGGCCGAGGCCGCACTGTCGATCTTCCGGGAGCAGCGCCGCGGGCACCTGGTGTTCGTCTCGTCCATCAGCGCCGACCGGGGACTGCCGGGAGCGAAGGCGACCTACTCGGCCAGCAAGGCCGCGGTGGCCTCGCTGGGTGAATCGTTGGCCACGGAGCTGTCGCGAACCGACATCGCCGTCACCACCCTGCTGCCCGGCTTCATCGCGACCGACATGTCCGCCAAAGCGGGCGACAGTGCCGCTCTCACAGCCACTCTGGACGAGGGAGTATCGGCGATGGTCGACGCGATCGAGAGCGAGACCCGCCGCGCGGCGCTACCCGGACTCAAGTGGCGAGGCATCGACGCGGCGCTGCGGTTCCTGCCCAACGTGCTGACGGATCGGATGGTCTAGCTCCAGGGCCGGGGTTACTGCAAGTACCCCTCGACCTGGTCGACGCTGTTGGCGGTTGCGGTGTCGGGGTTCTTGCCTGCGTCGATGCGAGCTCGACGCTGGCGAAGCAGGTCCCAGCACTGGTCGAGGGCGTGCTCGAGCGATGCCAGTTGGGCCTTTTCTGTGTCCGGGTCGATGTCGTCCGACTGGGCCTCGGTGCGAAGCTTGTGCTCGGTGGCGATGAGCTGCTGGATCTTGGTGTGGATATCGTGCTCGTTCATGGCGACAACGGTAGACCTACCAGGGTTTCGCGGCCAGATTCCGCGTCGCCAGGGCTCGTTGCACGGCCGCGGTGAGCTCGGCCGTCGACCCGGCCAGAGCGTCGTCGGTGCACACGAGCGAGAGTGTGTAGTTGCCGTCCAGTCGGGAGAGGTAGGTCGACATCCTGATAGTCGACAGCGCGCCCGACGGGTTCGGATGGATCGCGCGGGTCGCGAGTCCGCACGATCGGTGGGAGCCGAGTGCGGTGACGCCGTCGGGAATGTCGCCGATGTTGGAGCACAACACTTCTCCGCGCCCCGGGGTCGACGTCAGCTTCGCGGCGACGCGGTGGGGGAGCAGCTGGACGATCTCGGGTGGATAGCCTGCCGGGGCCCCGACAGGCTTGCCGAACGCCGCCTTGCACGCTGCGCGGATGGCCGCGGGCGGGTCGTCTCCGCGGACGGCGACGGTGGCCATGCCGATCGCGTTGGCATCACCGACCCGGTGCGAAAAGGAATGTCGACGGTCACCGCGGGCGACCCGAGTTCGCTCATCGTGGCGGCGACGACGGAGACGAACAGCGAATTG
>NZ_BAOX01000465.1:0-2482 GCF_000813105.1 Rhodococcus sp. BS-15
GTCGACAGCTCCCCCCTGCCGCGGCCAGCGCGTCGGCGACTCGCGAACCCGGTTGCAGCCGAACCAATCCGGGGCGCGTCACGAGCCCGACGACGCTCACCACGAGTTCGGCCTCGGCGCTCGGCACAGGATCGGCCGCGTCACCGGTATCCACCGTGCCATCGGTATCCACCGTGTCGGTCGCGACCACAGCGAGCGGTGGTGCGGGAGCGGGAGTCGGTGCGTCACGAACCACCGCGAATCCGGCGACCAGCACCACGAAGACCCCGGCGGCCGCCATCACCAGTGCACCCGGCCTTCCCGGATCCACGCGAGCAGATCGCCACCGAGATGGCAGCAGGGCCGACCACGGGGTGCCTACTCGTTGCGCTTCCGGCAGCAGCCAATCCGGTTCCGTGGACCCGGCGTCCGGTCGCGGGTCCTCGGGCACGACGCGATCGCGGGCGGAATCGTGTTGTCTGCGCACGGAGTTCAATCGCGCCACCGTGTGCGCCCGATCGTCGTTGCCGCCCATACGGAAGGACGCTAGTGCGCGTGATCGGTCTCGATCGCCGAAAGCCGCAGGCCACGAATTGCCCTGTGCAGAAACCCTGAGGCTGTGGATGAACCGGGGCTCGACCCGGCTATCGGCGTCCCGGAGCCACGACGACGCCGACCGCGCCCGGGCCGACATGAGCGCCGAGAACGGCACCGAAGGGGTACACATCGATGCTGGTCGAGTGCGGAATTCGGGAGGTCAGCATCGCGGCCACGTCCTCGGCCCGCTCCGGGCACTGCATGTGGTGCACCGCGAGCGCAACCCCCCGATTCGTCACCGACCTCGGCCGCGGCAGCGACGGCGGCATCGACCAGCTTGTGCAGCGCCTTGGACGAGGTCCGCGTCTTCTCCCGCAACACGAGCTTGCCGTCGCTGATGTGCAGTACCGGCTTCATGGCCAGCGCAGTGCCGAGCAGCGCTGCGGCGGTGCCGATTCGGCCTCCACGTCTCAGGTGGTCGAGTCGATCGACGACGATGAAGCATCTAGAGGTCGTCGACGCGGCGACGGCGTCGTGATACACCTCGTCCAGTTCTGCTCCCCCGGCGGCGGTGGCGGCCGCAGCCAGCACCGCGAAGCCCAACCCCATTCCGGCCGAGGCGGAATCGACGACTCGGACGGCCGAGCCCACGTGATCTGCGGCCTGGCGTGCAGCCTCCCACGTGCTCGACAGTCCCCGAGAGATGTGCAGTGCCACCACACCGGCACCTCGACTGCGTTCGAGAGCTGCGGCGTAGACCTCGGTCAGCTCACCTGGAGAGGCCCCCGCAGTGGTCACCGGCTTGCCCGAGGTGGACTGCTCGGGAATGTCGTCGACGCCCTCGCGATGGTCGATTCCGTCGACCAGCACGTGCAGTGGCACCAGCGCGATGCCTCGCTCGGCGGCGAGGGTGGCCGGCAGGCAGGACGAGGAGTCGGTGACGACGGCGACGGTCATGGCGATTCGGTCACCGATCCGGCGGCGACGAGCCGCAGCACCTCCAGCATCGCCTCGGCGACCGCGATGTGGGCGTCCCATCCCCAGTGGATGCCGTCGGGGTTCGCGTTCTCGGACTCGATGTTCGGTCGTACGGCGTCGGCGAGGTCGACCATGGGGACGTTCCTGTCCGCGCTCCATGCACGCAGTGCGCGTACTGCGGGTTCGCGACCCGAGTGCACCTTGCCGTAGGCATCGCAGCGGTGCACCGACGGATAGGTACCGATGACGGGAAGTTCGGGACGCACGTACGCCAGTGCCGCGCGGGTCTGTTCCAGATACTCGACGCTGAGCCGCGGCGGCAGCGCAACGGGCCAACCGAGATGCGACAGAACAGGTTGCACCGCTTGGTATCCCGCGCGAACCACGCGCCGAAGGGCAGGCGGTCGGACGTATCTGATCTGCTCCCGGAGCGCAGTCGGCAACGGTGACGGGAGCGAATCCATGCCGCCGATTCCGAGCACGACGGCACCGGCACGGGGAATGGCTGCCCACACTCGCGGATCCTGGGTCAGGGCCCACCACGCGTCACGACTCGTCCAGCCGATGCGCGCAACCAACTCCACCGTCCAACCCAGTTCCGCTGCAACCAGATTGGGCCACAGGCGCGGGTCGTCGACGGGCAGTCCACCCTCGGGTCCGTAGTAGCTCAACGAGTCCGCGAGCACGAGCAGCGCAGGCTGCGCCGCCGTCTCAGAGGACGTCACTGGCCACCCGCGCCGAGGCGTTCCACACGTCCAGTCGCCAGGACGGGTTCTCACCGGGTCCGTGCGCACCGAGCTGAACCCAGCTGGTGTTCGCGAGCCTCCGAGCACCGGCCAACGATCGGTCGGCAGATCGAGCAGCGCGGCAGTCAGCGCCGCGATCAGACCTCCGTGTGCGACGAGGACGAGCGGTCGCTCGTTGCCGTCGGCACCCCACTCGGGGACACCTGCCGCGAGTTCACGAACCAGCGGAACGCTTCGTCGGG
>NZ_BAOX01000464.1:0-2490 GCF_000813105.1 Rhodococcus sp. BS-15
CGAGGTCGGCCGGGCCGTCGGGGGCACCGAAATCGACCTTGGGGTTCAGCCGGGCGAATCCGAGCGAGGCCGAAGTGACCGCTTCGGAGCGGCAGTGCGGGGATGGCGATGCCGCCGGGCAGGCCGGTTGCCGACTGCGCTTCGCGGGCCAGAGCGGCGTCGCGCAGGGCATCGGTCTCGGTTGCGCGACCCGCGGAAGCCAGAACGCCTGCGAGGCGTTCGATGACGGCTTCCTTGGATTCGCCGAGATCGGCGTCGAGGAGGATCAGATCCTCGGCGATGATCTGCTGATCTTCGGTGGGGGTGGACATTGCGGGCTCCTAGAGACGGTTCGAAGAAGGGGAGAGCGTGGACGGGCTGACGGAGGTCGGGATGTCGAGCGCACGGACCGTCACCGAATTCGGGTGGGTCTGCTCGGGCAGTGGAAGCGTGGTGCCTGGAAGCGCGGTTGCTGCCGTTCCGTAGGCGACGGCGCGGCGAAGTTTGTCTGCGTCGGAACAGTCCTCGGCATCGGCGAGGATGTAGCCGGCGAGCGAGGAATCGCCTGCGCCGACCGTGCTGACCGCGGTGATCGGGGGCGGGCTGGCGTACCAGGAACCGTCCTCGGTGACCAGTACGGCTCCGGCACTGCCGAGAGTGGCCAGTACCGCGCCGACGCCTCGGCCGAGAAGGATCGTGCTGGCTGCGATGGCGGCCGTCGGATCACCCTGCGCCGCTGCGCTTTCCAGCTCTTCGGAATCGTACCCGGTGAGTTGGGCGAGTTCCTCGGAATTGGGTTTGATCAGATCGGGTGCCGACGCCGGGAAGGCCGCAGCGAGTGCGAGCAGTGGCTCGTCGGAGGTGTCCACGGCAACTTTCGCCGACGTGGCACGCAGGGCAGTGACGAGCTCGGCATACCAGTCGACGGGGAGGCCCGGCGGAAGCGAACCGGAGAGAACCACCCATTCGGCATCGACTGCGAGAGAGAGGATCCGCTCCCGCAGCTCCGCGCGGGTCCGCTCCGACACCGTGGCACCGGGCTCGTTGATCTTGGTGGTGGTGCCACCGACCTCGCTCACCGTGATGTTGGTCCGTGCCGGACCCGACGTCGGAACCGCGGAATACCGCACTCCCTTCGCGGCCATAGCGTCGAGCAGGGGGTCTCCGGTGTTTGCCGGGAGCACCGCAAGGGCCTCGACTCCCGATCCGCCGAGTACGCGAGCGACGTTGACGCCCTTGCCTCCCGGGTCGGTGGCCGACGTCGATGCCCGGTGTACGCCGCCGCGGACGAGCGGCGTGTCGAGTGTGACCGTCCGGTCCATGCTCGGGTTGGCCGTGAGTGTGACCATCATGCGATCACCACCTCGATTCCTTTGTCGCTGAGTTTTTTACGGTCGTTGGTCGAGATGTCGCTGTCGGTGACGATGACATCGATGGAGCCCACTCGGGCGAAGCTGACCAGGTGCTCGCGGCCGATCTTCGACGAATCCGCTAGCACCACAACGTGGTTCGCCGCCTCGACCATGGCACGCTTGACTGCTGCCTCGTCGCTGTCGGGAGTGGACAGTCCGTGCCCGACGCTGATGGCGTTGGTGCCGATGAACGCGACGTCCACACGGAGCCATTCGAGGGCGCTCAGCGCTTCGTCGCCGACAGCCGCCTGAGTGGTCCCACGTACCCGACCGCCGAGCAGTCGAAGGCTGACACTCGGCATCGTCGCGGCGCGAGCGGCGATCGGGACCGAGTTGGTCACCAACGTCAGTTCGCGATCGTGAGGAAGCAAACCGGCGAGTCGGCCCGTTGTGGTGCCGGCATCGAACACGGCGCTGCCCCCTACCGGCGGCAGGAAGGACAGGGCGGCGGCCGCGATCGCGTCCTTCTGCTCGGCGCGGGTGAATTCGCGTTCCGAGACGCCCGGTTCGAGTGTTGTCAGCGCCGATGCCGGTACTGCTCCACCGTGGACGCGGCGCACGACGCCCATTCGATCGAGGGTGGCGAGGTCGCGTCGCACAGTTTCTGTGGTGACGCCGTAGGTGGCAGAGAGATCGTTGACGGAGACGCGTCCATGGGTGCTGATCAGTTCGGCTATGGAGTGCTGTCGTTCTTCTGCGTACACCTGCGTCTCCTTCCATGTTGATGTTGCTTTATGTTGTTTTACGCCCGTGTGTGTTGACATGTCAAGGCTTTGGAGTAATCTCGGTCACAACACAGGCGAGAAATTGAGTGCGCCACAGCTCGCCGAACAGTACGAAGACCTTTTGTTCACGCAGGATTCGAGGAGGACCACATGACGGGATCGGTTAGCACCGCTTCGACCGGACACTCAGACACGACAGTCGACGCTGCCGGGACCGGAGCAGCGCAGACCACGCTGCACGGCACGCCTGTCGTGCCCGGCGTCGGATACGGCCGAGTGATCCCGCCCCGGTGCCCCGTCCCGCCATCCCAGCCGACACCGGCGAGGTGGCCGAGGCGGATCGAGGTGCCGAGAGGACTCTTCGACGCCGCAGA
>NZ_BAOX01000463.1:0-2528 GCF_000813105.1 Rhodococcus sp. BS-15
TGCGCTCGTACCCGGCACCGCCGCCGCTGGACGGTCAGCCCGCCGCCGACGACGCCGTCACCCAACTCATCCCGCGGTTCCGCGAGGAGGACTACCCCTATCCTTCGTCGAGCACAGCACCGTCCGGAACGGTTCCGCCGACGAAGATTCCGCCGGGCGGGTCCGACCCGGCACCGCAGCCCGAACCGAGGCCGCAGAAGTCACTGATGGCCGCGTCGGGTTCGATCGCGGTGGCGACCCTGGTCAGTCGCATCACCGGATTCGCCAAGCAGGTCGCCATGACGGCCACCCTCGGTGCGGCGTTGGCCAGTGCGTTCACCGTCTCGACGATCCTGCCCAACATGATCTCCGAGCTGGTCCTCGGAGCCGTCCTCGGAGCCATCGTCGTTCCGGTGTTGGTCCGAGCCGAGCAGGAGGACGCCGACGGCGGTCGGGCGTTCGTTCGACGCCTCTTCACCATCGCGGTGGCGCTGCTCGGAACCGTGGCGCTCGCCGCAACGATCGCAGCCCCGCTGTTGGCGCGGCTGATGCTCGACGGCGATCCGAAGGTCAACGAAGACCTGACCATCGCGTTCACCTATCTGGTGCTGCCCGCGTTGATGTTCTACGGACTGTCCGGCCTGCTCACGGCGGTGCTCAACACCCGGCAGAACTTCAAGCCCGGGGCTTGGGCACCGGTGTACAACAACCTGATCGTGCTCGGCGTCTTCGCGATGTACCCCTTCGTCCCGGGCGAGATCACCCTGAACACGATCGAGATGAGCAACCCCAAGATCCTCGTTCTCGGCCTCGGCGTCACCGCGGGTGTCATCACCCAGGTCGTTGCGCTGATCCCGGCGCTGCGCCGCGAACGCATCGACCTGCGCCCGCTCTGGGGATTCGACGAGCGACTCAAGAAGTTCGGCGCGATGGCCGCCGCGATCGTGCTCTACGTCGTCATCAGCCAGATCGGGCTGGTCGTCGCCACCAGGATCGCGTCGGGCACCGACGATGCCAGCAACGTGATCTACTCGCAGGCCTGGATCGTGCTGCAGTTGCCCTACGGCATTCTCGGCGTGACGGTCCTGACGGCCATCATGCCCAGACTCAGCCGCAACGCCGCCAACGGTGACACCCCGTCCGTCGTCGACGATCTCTCGGTCGCCACTCGACTGACGATGGTCGCGCTGGTGCCGATCGTCGTGTTCCTGACCTTCGCGGGACCGTGGGTGGGCGAGGCGCTGTACGGCTTCGGCCGGTTCGCCGATGTCGCACCCAGACTCGGCGAGGCCGTGAGCTGGTCGGCCTTCTCCCTCATCCCGTACGCCCTGGTGCTGATCCACCTGCGGGTCTTCTATGCCCGTGAAAAAGCCTGGACACCGACCTGGATCATCCTCGGCATCACCGCCGTCAAGATCGGGCTGTCGTTGCTCGCCCCGATCGTCGCGTCCTCGCCCGAGCAGGTGGTGCTGCTCCTCGGCGCAGCGACCGGCCTGGGCTACACCGTCGGCGCGATCATCGGCGGATACCTGCTGCACAAGAGCCTGGGCAGCCTACGGATGGCCAACGTCGGCAAGACGGTCTGGCTGGTGCTGATCGCCTCACTGGCCGGCGGCGCGGCCATGCTCGCGATCGACCGGATCCTGGGTCTCGACGCCATGATGAACGGCTGGGTCGGCAACTTCGCCCGCGTCGCGATCGATGCCGTCATCATGCTCGGCATCACGTTCTCGATACTCTGGTTCGGCAAGATTCCCGAAGTCCTGGCGGTCACCGTTGCCCTGAGCCGGGTCGTTCGGAAATTCCGCGGTTCAGCCGATCGGACGGACGCCGATTCGGCCGCCGCAGAAACCGGCGTGATTCCGGTTATTCGAACCGAGCCCACATGGGACACTGCGCGGGATCGGCTCCCGTACCCTGGTCATCGGCACCCGGGGGCAGAAGCCAACGCAGGTCGACCTTTTGCAGAACAACACGGGGCGTACTCGCCTGAAGGAGTGACAGTGACCGACGACGAAGTTGCTGGGGGGCCGGCACAATCTCCAGCAAGCGAAGCCGACCGAACGAGCGGCGGCGTCGAGGTCGACACCCAGGACCGCACCGAGCCCGTGAAGGCCGAGGCCGCCTCGTCCTCCAAAACGCCGAAGTCCGCCGAGACACCGGCCGAGTCGAAGGCTGCACCCGAGACGAAGACGCCCGCCGCGGCTCCCGAGCAGGACGTCGAGAAGCCCGCCGAACAGGCGGCTCCCACCGACAAGCCTGCTGCCGACAAGCCTGCACCGAAGCCGGTCGACAAGACCGTCTCCATCTCCAAGGCCGCTCTCGCGGCGCGTCCTACCGACAAGACCATCTCCATCTCCAAAGCCGATCTGCCGGTCGAGACCCCCAGCGAGAAGAAGTCCACGCAGGAGTCGAAGCCCGCGGCTGACGCGGATTCCGAGAAGACCGAAGCGGCACCGGCCACAACCGATACTTCCGAGTCGGCCGCCACGGACGAGGTCGCCACTGCAACCGCCCCGGCCAGCGCTCCCGAGCGCACGCTCCGCGGC
>NZ_BAOX01000462.1:0-2552 GCF_000813105.1 Rhodococcus sp. BS-15
CGATCCTGGCCGTGGCCGCTGTCGTGCTGTTCGTGGTTTCGCCGATCCTCGGTGACCGAGTCGCCGCTCGCAACCGCGTCGCGCGCCCGCGCGGACGCATCGGTCGCTGCCTCCTGTGCGGGTGTGGATCCGTTGGTCATCGCCGAGCGGCTCGATGCCGAAGACTCGGTCGGCCGAGCCGTGCCATTGGAGCCGTTGGAACGACCGGCACCGTTGGTGGCGGCCGCACCGTTGGTCATTCCCGAGCCGTTCGTGAGGCCCGAGCCGTTCGTGGTGCCCGATCCGTTCGTGACTCCGGCTCCGTTGGTGGTTCCGGAACCGTTGGTCGTCGTCGGTGCCGATCCGTCGCGGTCACCTCCTCGGGCTTCCGATGCCGCCGGCTCCTCGGTGGGTATGTCGATGCGCGGCATGGTCCACAGAGACAGCACCGACTCGTGGCGCGCGGGTGAGTCTGCGTGCGTCGACGTTTCGAAGACGCCGGAATCATCGAACTGCGAGGACTCGAGAGGGACCGGGGTCCAGGCCTCGTCCGAGCTCTCGAGACCTTCCACGACAACGCTGTTGGGCTTGATTCCCAGACGGGCCAACGTGGCCCAGAGGCTTTCCAGCGCCGCCTCGCGGTCCAGGTAGTACTCGGATTCGCGCACCCTCCAGAATGTCCAACCGCACCGCTTGAGCTCCTGCTCACGCTGCAGATCCGCCAATCGCTGAGCAGGGGTCGACAGGAACGTGTCGCCGTCGCACTCGACGGCGAGACGCGAGGAGTCGCCGGTCACGACCAGGGCGAGACGCCTGTTGTTCACCTCCACACCGGGATTGACGTGAAAACCTCGCTCGACGAGGTCGTTCCACAACTGCTGCTCGAGCAACGTCTCGAAGGGTGCCCTCCGGACCTCGCGCGAGACATCGACCGGCATGGGATCTGCCGGAGCGGGCGAAACGGAGGTGACGTAGCTCAGCAACGAGTTGCGCAGGTCCGCTCGCTTGAGGCGATCGACGGTCACCGAGTGGAAGAGCCACAGCTGATCCTGTGCCCGCGACGCTGCCACGTTGAACCGCCGCTTGTACTGATTGGCGGTGAGGGTGGCGAAATTCTGATCGGGTGCCACCACCATCGACAGAAACACGACGTTGCGTTCGTCGCCCTGGAAGTCCGGCGGCGTACCGACACGAAGCCGACGCTGTTCCCACTGTTCGATGCCGATCCGCTTGATCAACTCGTTGCGAATCTCGTCGACCTGCGATTGGCCCTGCAGCACAACCACTCCGAAGGTCAGGTTGTCGTACGCGGAGTCCTCGAGGCAATCGGCGATCTGATCGGCGATCGCGATGGCCTCGGTCCGGTTGACCAGTGAGGCGTTCTTTCCGGTCACCGTGCTCCGCGAACGTACGTGTGCCGCAACGGCGGTAGCCGATCCGCACCGAACTGCCGCACGGGAACGAGCGGGGAGTCTCCGTAGAACTGCTGACTCGACCAGTTGATGATCTCGGGCATCGAGCGGAAGTGCTCACGCAACCGCACCACCTGACCGAACCTGGTGCGCAGCATGGAGAACAGGCTCGACCTCGGGGTCAGCGTCGCACGCACGTGTTCGGGTAGATCGGGCAGATAGACGTCCAACCGATCGAACACGTCCTCGAGTGTGCCGGCCTGCGGGACGTCCGCCGGTGCGCACTGTCTGTCGTCGCCCACCACGATCACGCGAGGTGCGAGGTACAGCAGGAAGAGACTGGTGATGTCGGCCTGACTCGCCTCGTCCACGATCACGACGTCGAAACTGCCCGGCACCGGCGGAATCGATGCCAGCACCTGGGAGAGTGGCATGACCCAGGCGGGCACCGCACTCTGCGCCTCACGCATCGCCGATCGTGCTGCACTGCGGTAGGTTTCGGCGTACTTACCGGCTCCCGAGCCAATGCTGGAGATGTGCTCGCGGTAGGTCTGCAACGCACGCACCTCGACAGCGGTCATTCGTTGGAGACTGTTGCGCCAGGCACTGGCGGCGGCGAGACGCGTTGTGAGATAAGCGATGTCGGTATCGGCGGCCGCGAGCTCCGCTTCCAGTTGCTGCTCGAGACCACCGTGGTGCTGCTCACCGACCCACTCGCGTGCCCGACGCCACGCCCAGGCCTTCGACATCTGCCAGCTCAGCTCGTCCCATTCGACATCGCCTGCGGTGTCCTTGACGAGGTCGAACAATGCGGGTGCGACCTCGGACAGCGACGCCGACATCGATTCGAGCAGAAGCTGATCCTCCTGCTCGGTACACGCCTGCGAATAGGCGGCAACGGCGGCAGCCAATTCCAGGGGATCCGCAGTGCTCAACGCGCTCACCAGATTCGAGCCCTCGGGCGACGGCCCGGCATCGATGCGAGTGGCAACCGCGAACTGCAGGGCGTCGAGCTCGGCGCGTGCGGCATCGATGTCGATGCGCGTGGCGATGGCGTCGGCGGCCCCGGCGATCTCCTGAGCTTCGGCCAGGCTCCGAATCCACGGTGCCGCAGGCGAAATGGTGTACAGCCGGTGCACCAGGGCGTCACGGGCGTCGACG
>NZ_BAOX01000461.1:0-2553 GCF_000813105.1 Rhodococcus sp. BS-15
GAACGTCGGCGAGATCGTCGGTCAGCCCGACGTCGACGGCGCACTGGTCGGCGGCGCTTCGCTCAAGGCCGACGAGTTCGCCACGTTGTCGGCCATCGCCGCAGGTGGACCCCTGCCCTGATCGGCCATCGGCAACGCTGCTACAAACGGCTTCGGACACCTCGCGTCGGCGGGGTGTCCGAAGCCGTTCGCGGGGCCAGGTAGGCTGCTGAAGGCATCGAATCGAGTTTGAGGTGGACATGGATCTGTTTCTGGATATTCTGCTGGTCGTCACCAGCCTGGCGCTGATCTTGCTGATCCTGCTGCATCGCGGCAAGGGCGGCGGATTGTCCAGCCTGTTCGGTGGCGGAGTGCAGTCCAGCCTCTCCGGTTCCACCGTCGTCGAGAAGAACCTCGATCGCCTCACGGTCTTCACCGGCATCATCTGGCTCATCGCCATCCTCGGTATCGGTCTGGAGATCAAGTACACCTGATCGGATTCGGCTCCGAGTGCGAGTTGGTGACGGAGCGACGATACTGGGTGGATGAGCGAATCCTCCTACGAGTCAGTCGGTTCCCCAGCTTTCGTCCCACCGACAGCTCAGGGTCGGGAGTTGACAGAGCCTCTCCGTGAGGACATCCGCTATCTCGGCGGCATCCTGGGTGAGATCATCCGCGAGCACGAGGGCGAGGACGTCTTCGACCTCATCGAGGCAGCGCGTGTCGAATCCTTCGCAGTTCGCAGATCCGAGATCGAGCGGGACGATTCGGTCGGACGCTACACCGATGTGGAAGTGGCACAGGCAGTTCCACTCATTCGCGCGTTCAGCCACTTCTCGCTTCTTGCCAATCTTGCCGAAGATCTGCACCGCGAACGTCGACGCGCGATTCACCTCGACCGCGAGGACCCGCCGCAAGACAGCAGTCTCGACGCCACCTGGCTCAAGATCGATGCCGCGGCACCGTCGCGCGAGCAGGTGGCCGCCGCGCTGACGGATGCGTTGGTGGCACCGGTGATCACCGCGCACCCCACCGAGACACGTCGACGCACCGTGTTCGACGTGCAGTCGAAGATCACCGAGCTGATGCGTCGCCGCGATGTCGCCGCTGCGGCGGTCGAGGGCAAGGCCGCCAGTGCGGCGAAGGAACTGGCCGCCATCGATGTGCAGATCCGCAGGCAAGTGCTGACCCTGTGGGAGACAGCTCTGATTCGATTGTCTCGTCTGCGAATTCAGGATGAGATCGAGGTCGGCCTCCGCTACTTCGAGTCGTCTCTCTTCGACGTCATGCCAGCCCTCAACGCGGATGTGCGTGCGGCACTGCGCGCACGGTGGCCCGAGGACGACCTGCTGCCTAGGCCGATTCTGCGCCCCGGATCGTGGATCGGCGGCGACCGTGACGGCAATCCGAACGTGACCGCCGACGTGGTGCACACGGCGACACATCAGGCCGGATACGTCGCGTTCGAGCACTACCTCGACGAGCTGGTCGCCTTGGAGAAGGAACTGTCGATGTCCGCGCGCCTGGTGGACGTCACCGAGGATCTCGCCGCCCTGGCCGGCGCATCGGCCGAACCGGACGATCGCCGGTCGGACGAACCGTATCGGGTCGCGGTCGTCGGCATCCGGGCCCGGCTCACTGCCACCGCCGAGGCGGTACTCGACGCGGTGCCGGTATCCGGGGTGGACCTCGGGGCGCAGCAGTACGACGGCCCGCAGGACATCCTCGACGACCTCGACATCATCGACCGGGCGTTGCGAGCGGACGGTGATGCGTTGATCGCCGACGATCGACTGCTGCGGCTCCGACAGTCGGTCGAGACGTTCGGCTTCCATCTGCAGGCCTTGGACATGCGGCAGAACTCCGAGACCCACGAAGAGGTGGTCGCCGAGCTGCTGGCCTGGGCCGGTGTTCACTCCGACTACATGTCCCTCGGAGAGGACGAGCGGGTGTCGGTGCTGTCGCAGGAACTTGCGACCAGGCGGCCGCTCGTCGGCCCCAACGCGCAGCTCAGTGAGCTCGCCACCAAGGAACTGGGCATTGTCAGGGCCGCCAAGGAGGCCATCGACCACCTGGGCCCCGACACCATCCAGAACTACATCATCAGCATGTGTCAGTCGGTCAGTGACATGCTCGAAGCGGCGTTGCTGCTCAAGGAAGCGGGCATCTTCGACCCCGGCACCGACGGCTCGGCGCCCACGTCGACGGTGGGTGTCGTTCCGCTGTTCGAGACCATCGAGGATCTTCAGCAAGGTGCCGCGACCTTGCTCGCCACGCTCGACGTTCCGATCTATCGCGCGCTGGTGGCCGGGCGCGGCATGAATCAGGAAGTCATGCTCGGGTATTCGGACTCGAACAAGGACGGTGGATACCTCGCGGCGAACTGGGCGCTGTACCGCGCCGAGTTGGATCTGCTGGAGGCCTCACGCAAGACGGGCATTCGCCTGCGGCTCTTCCACGGACGCGGCGGCACGGTCGGTCGCGGCGTCCGTGGAAGAGCCGCAGGCGAATGCCCGTCTTGCGTGAGGCCTCCAGCAGATCCAACTCGGCTGCGGTACAGCGCCCAGTTCGCCC
>NZ_BAOX01000460.1:0-2567 GCF_000813105.1 Rhodococcus sp. BS-15
GGCGACACCGGCGAGTCGGAACAACCCGCGGCGGCTGAGCGCGAAGGGGACGGTCGGCGTTGGCACTCCGATATCGTGCCAGACCGCAGCGCTCGTACGCGCCGTGCCCGCGTGTCGCGGCGGTCGATCGTGGTCACGAGCACTGCCTGCGGGGCGGTAGGCTGTTGGTTCACCAAACGCAGTCCGGCTGCCGTACGCCGGATCGCCCACAACTACACACGAGGAGTTCGCGACATGCCTGTTCCGTCCAAGGAAAGGGTTGTCGAACTGCTCGCCGACCTCGTTCGAGAACGGGGTTACGACCTCGAAGACGTGAACGTTGTCGCCGCAGGAAAGCACAGTGCAGTGCGGGTCATGGTCGATCGCGAAGAGGGAATCGACCTCGACGCGCTTCCGGAACTGAGCCGCGAGATCTCGGATGCCTTCGATGCCGTGACCGATTTCGGGGAAGCTCCGTACACGCTGGAAGTCACCACCCCCGGAATCGACCGTCCGCTGACCGAGGCACGGCATTGGCGTCGGGCCCGCGGGCGCAAGGTTCGTATCGAACTCGCCGACGTCAAGTTCGACGGTCGCGTCGGTGTGCTCGACGGTGACTCGGTCACCGTGGTGATCAAGGAGAAGGGTGTGCTGTCTACCCGGTCCGTTGCGCTGTCCGATGTTGTGAAAGCTGTTGTACAGGTGGAGTTCTCGCGGCCCAGCGCCGAAGAGATGGACCTGGCGGGTGGCGTGGTCGGCAGTAGACCGTCACCCGCAGACACCGATGAGATCGTGGACGTGGAAGCACCGGAAGAAGGGTCGAACAAGTGAATATCGATATCGCCGCACTGCGTGCCATCGAGGCGGACAAGGGAATTCCGATCGAGATGGTGATCTCGACGATTCAGACCGCGTTGCTGACGGCCTACCGGCACACCGAGGGACACCAGTCCAACGCGTGGATCGACGTCGATCGCAAGACCGGGTCGGTACGGGTGATGGCCAAGGAGCTCGACGCCGACGGCAATCTGATCTCCGAGTGGGACGACACCCCGGAAGGCTTCGGACGCATCGCGGCAACCACGGCGCGTCAGGTCATCCTGCAGCGCCTACGCGACGCCGAGCACGAGCGCTCGTTCGGCGAGTACTCCACGCACGAGGGTGAGATCGTCAACGGTGTCATCCAGCGCGACACGCGTGCCAACGCCAAGGGCACCGTCATCGTTCGTATCGGCAGTGACGCCAACGGAGCCGACGGCCTCCTGCCGCCCGCCGAGCAGGTGCCGGGTGAAAGCTACGAGCACGGCGAACGCATCAAGTGCTACGTCGTCGGAGTCGCCCGGGGCAACCGGGGTCCGCAGATCACCCTCTCGCGCACCCATCCGAATCTGGTGCGCAAGCTGTTCGCCCTCGAGGTGCCCGAGATCGCCGACGGTTCGGTCGACATCGTGGCAGTGGCCCGCGAGTCGGGGCATCGCTCGAAGATCGCCGTCGCGTCCACCGTGTCCGGTCTCAACGCCAAGGGTGCCTGCATCGGACCGATGGGGCAGCGCGTGCGCAACGTGATGAGCGAACTCGCAGGCGAGAAGATCGACATCATCGACTTCGACGAGGATCCGGCCACGTTCGTCGGAAACGCTCTTTCTCCGTCGAAGGTCGTCTCGGTGACCGTCGTCGACGCGGCTGCTCGTGCGGCCCGTGTGGTGGTTCCCGAGTACCAGCTTTCTCTGGCCATCGGCAAGGAAGGGCAGAACGCTCGACTGGCCGCTCGATTGACCGGTTGGCGGATCGACATCCGCAGTGATGCGGCGGCACCCGAGACGACCAGCGCGTAGGGCCGGAATGCGGAGTTCGGGGCAATACAGCGGTAGAGTGGTCGATGGTTCGGTAACGACCTCTCCGCCCAGGGGCATGAACGCGAGTATCCGGTAGTGACAAGCCGGCCTATTCGTACGTGCGTCGGGTGCAGGGAGCGAGTGCCGGCCGCCGATCTGTTGAGGATCGTGGTTCGAGAAGCTGGTTCGCACGAATTCGCTCTCGTCCCCGACGTCCGGCATTCGATGTCCGGCCGTGGTGCGTGGTTGCACTACAGCCGAGAATGCCTGCACAATGCGGAACGACGCCGAGTCTTCGGTCGTGCGTTTCGGATATCGGGAAATGTGGAATCGTCCGCAGTGACAGCCGTGCTCGACGAGTACGAACAGCTGCAGGCCGAGGACACGGCAAGAGCAACACCCGTCGACAAGAACAGGCAACAGCACTGATGAGCACACCGTGAAGCACCAACGATGAACGTCCATCGGAGATAACCCGAGGTCGTGCGGGCACCAAGCCTCGCTCGGCCTCTCAGTGAGGAGAGCAGTGGCAGGCAAGGCCCGCGTGCACGAGTTGGCAAAAGAACTCGGTGTCACCAGTAAGGAACTACTCGCACGGCTCAAAGAGCAAGGCGAGTTCGTCAAGTCCGCATCATCCACAGTCGAAGCCCCCGTGGCACGTCGACTGCGAGAATCCTTCCCGTCCGACAGCGCGGACGCGTCGGCACCCGCCGCATCTGCACCGAACGGTCGCGCAGCGGCCGATCGCGCTGA
>NZ_BAOX01000459.1:0-2580 GCF_000813105.1 Rhodococcus sp. BS-15
ATCAAATTGAAACAGCCCGCACGCTACGAACTTCCGCTCACATGCCGCAGGCTCCTGATCAGTACGGCCGGTGGCCGGCCATCCGCTCGAGTCGCTCGATGCGGTCGGCCATCGGCGGGTGGGTGGCGAACAGTCGACCCGCCTTGTCACCGATGCGGAACGGATTGGCGATCATCAGATGCGACTCGGCGGCCAATCGCGGCTCGGGCGGCAACGGTGCCAATTGCACTCCCCGCTCGAGTTTGCGGAGCGCCGACGCCAGCGCCAGCGGATCACCGGTCAACTCGGCTCCCGACTGATCTGCCTGGTACTCCCGCGAACGAGAGACCGCCAGCCGAACCAGAGTGGCCGCGATGGGCCCCAGCATCGACACCAGCAGCAACGCGAGCGGATTCGCTCCCCCGCTGCCGCGTCCACCGAAAACGTTGGCGAAGAAGGCCAGGTTGGCCAGGCCCGAAATGACAGCGGCCATCGCCCCGGCCACCGACGAGATCAGAATGTCGCGGTTGTAGACGTGCGAGAGTTCGTGACCGAGCACCGCTCGTAGTTCGCGCTCGTCGAGGATGCGCAGGATGCCGTCGGTGCAACACACCGCAGCGTTGCGCGGATTGCGTCCGGTGGCGAAGGCGTTGGGGTTGTCGGTGGGACTGACGTACAGCGCAGGCATGGGCTGATGAGCCGTCGTCGCCAACTCCCGCACGATCCGATACATCGCCGGCTGCTCGAGTTCGCTGACCGGCACCGCGTGCATCGAACGCAGCGCCATCTTCGCGCTGTTGAAGTACGCGTAGCCGTTGACGGCGACGGCCAACACGATGGAGCCGACGAGAATGGTCGCGTTACCGAACAGCGATCCGATGAAGACGATGAGCGCCGACATCCCGACCAGCAGGCCGAAAGTCTTCGCGCCGTTCGCGTAACCGTTCATCTCTGGAGTGCCTCCTCGTACCGGGTATCACTACCCGATCAACGAACACACCCCGAGCTGCGGTTCCCGGGTTGTCAGCCCACGCGTTCGACGGTGTAATTCACCAACCGGCCGAGTGCATCGTTGGCCGGCCCCTGCGGCAGCAGTGCGAGTTCTGCGTGTGCCCGAGCGGCGTATTCACCGAGAGTCTTCTTCGCCGAGACCATTCCGGGTGAACGCTGCAACAGCTCCAGAGCCTCGGTGACCAGCGCATCCTCGGTGACCGGACCGGCGAGAATCTCGCGGAGGCGATCGCCGTCGGCACCTTCCTCGCGCAGCGCGAAGAGCACCGGCAGAGTGTGTACGCCCTCCCGCAGGTCGGTGCCGGGAGTCTTGCCGGACTGCTCGGTGGCCGAGGAGATGTCGATAATGTCGTCGGAGATCTGGAAGGCGGTACCGACGGCGTCGCCGAGGCGCTCGAGGCGTCCCACATGTTCCGCGTCGCCGCCGCTGAAGGTTCCGCCGAAGCGTCCGCACGAGGCGATGAGCGAACCGGTCTTCTCCCACACGACCTTCAAGTAGTGCGCGACGGGATCGTCGGTGCTCTTGGCTCCGATGGTTTCGCGCATCTGACCGGTGACCAGTTCGGCGAAGGTCTCGGCGATGATTCGGACGGCGTCGGGTCCGAGCGTGGACACCAGACGAGACGCATGCGCGAACAGGTAGTCGCCCGCGAGGATCGCCACACTGTTGCCCCAGCGTGAGTTCGCGCTCTCGGCACCTCGACGCATCGACGCCTCGTCCATGACGTCGTCGTGATAGAGCGTCGCCAGATGAACCAGTTCGACGACCGTGGCCGCGGTGACGATCGCCGGATCGGTCGGCGACGGTCCCAGCTGGCCGGTGAGCACGGTGAACAGGGGCCGGAATCGCTTCCCGCCGGCCTTGGCCAGGTGCAGCGCGGCCTCTGTGAGGAACTCCTCACCGTCGGAGAGTTCGCTGATCATCAGTTCTTCGACGCGTGCGAGGCCGTCGGCGACGGATCGCGCGAGCTCCGGGTCACCCAGGTCGACTCCGGCAACGACCGTTGCTACGGCAGCGTCGTCTGTACTCACGATGTTGGTCCCTGTCCTGTCGTCGACATGCCGGCGGCAGCGGCGGAGCGCCGCTGCTCGCCTTCTACCGTAGTGAACCTAGCGTGCACACCGGTGGGACGGTGTCACCGACCACAGGTGACGCTTCACTCACCGAGGTTGCCGGAGATGACTTCCAGCGTCGCAGCCATCGCTGCCGACGCCCGGTCGCCCAATGTGTCGGTCAGTGCAGCCATCAGACCTTCGAGCAAGATCACGTGCGGAATTCTGCTGGTGACGGCGAGTTCGCGCTGGAAGCTGAGGTCGCGCATGCCCACCACCAGCGCAATGTCCGACGCGGCCGCCAGTGTCGAGCGAGCGAACGACGTCACCGACACCACGGTGGCCCCGCGTTCCCGAGCGGCCTGCGCGGCCTTGGTCGATGCGCTCGTGGCACCCGATCCGCTGATGATCAGAGCGACATCGCGATCGGTGAGCAGCCGGACCGCGACCTGCTGGGCGATCGAGTCGGTGGGTGCGTGCGAACGCAGGCCGACCGAACGCATCCTGGCGTCGGTGTCGGCGGCCAACGCAGCCGAG
>NZ_BAOX01000458.1:0-2587 GCF_000813105.1 Rhodococcus sp. BS-15
GGCAACGGCGGCGCCGTGGTGCGCGCCGACGGGTCTCGGGCCAGCAGCACCGCGACGATGACGCTCCTGCAGACCGCGGCGAAGGTCAAACGGAGCGTGAGCATCGGCTACGTCGACGCCCAGGGCGTGGCGACCCATCGCATCGTCGATCCGATCAGCATCGGCGGTGGCCAACTCGACGCGTTCGACCCCGCCACCGGTGGGGTTCGGCGCTTCACCCTGCACCGGATCACCTCGGTCGCATTGGTCGAGTAGACCGGGCTCACGTGCACGCACGCCCCTACCTGTGGACAATGGAGAAGTTGCGCTCTTTCGGGCGCAGCAGATGTCTCTAGGAGGAACCGTGACCGACGGCCCGCTGATCGTCCAGTCCGACAAAACGCTGTTGCTCGAGGTCGATCACGAACTCGCGGGTGCAGCGCGGGCGGCCATCGCACCGTTCGCGGAGCTCGAACGTGCCCCCGAGCACGTGCACACCTATCGCATCACCCCGCTGGCACTGTGGAACGCCCGTGCCGCCGGCCACGACGCCGAACAGGTGGTCGACGCGCTGGTGAATTTCTCGCGTTACGCAGTGCCGCAGCCGCTGCTGGTCGACATCGTCGACACGATGGCACGCTACGGCCGGTTGCAGTTGGTCAAGAGCCCGGTGCACGGCCTGGTGCTGATCAGCCTGGACCGCGCGGTGCTCACAGAGGTGATGCGCCACAAGAAGATTGCGCCCATGCTCGGCGCGATGGTCGACGAGGACACGGTGATCGTGCATCCGAGCGAACGCGGCCACGTGAAGCAGATGTTGCTCAAGATCGGCTGGCCCGCCGAGGACCTCGCCGGCTACGTCGACGGCGAAGCTCACCCCATCGAGCTCGACACCGAGGGCGGCAACTGGACGCTGCGCGACTACCAGGAGATGGCAGCAGATTCCTTCTGGGCCGGCGGCTCGGGAGTCGTCGTACTGCCCTGCGGCGCAGGCAAGACGATGGTCGGCGCGGCCGCTATGGCCAGAGCCAAGGCCACCACGCTGATTCTGGTCACCAACACCGTCGCCGGTCGGCAGTGGAAGCGCGAACTCATTGCACGCACCTCGCTCACCGAGGAGGAGATCGGCGAGTATTCGGGCGAGCGCAAGGAGATTCGCCCTGTGACAATCGCCACGTACCAGGTGATCACGCGTCGTACCAAGGGTGAATACAAGCACCTCGAACTCTTCGATTCCCGCGACTGGGGATTGGTGATCTACGACGAGGTGCATCTGCTCCCCGCGCCGGTGTTCCGCATGACAGCCGATCTGCAGTCGCGTCGACGCCTCGGCCTCACCGCGACGCTCGTCCGCGAGGACGGCCGCGAGGGCGACGTCTTCTCGCTGATCGGGCCCAAGCGCTACGACGCACCATGGAAGGACATCGAGGCACAGGCTGGATCGCGCCGGCCGAGTGCATCGAGGTTCGCGTCACCCTCACCGATGCCGAGCGCATGTCGTACGCCGTGGCCGAGCCCGAGGAGCGCTACAAGCTGTGCTCGACGGCGCACACGAAGATCGCCGTCGTGAAATCGATCCTCGCCAAACACCAAGATGCTCCGACGCTGGTCATCGGCGCCTACCTCGACCAGTTGAACGAGCTCGGTGAAGCGCTGAACGCTCCGGTCATTCAGGGCTCGACCAAGAACAAGGAACGTGAAGTGCTGTTCGACGCGTTCCGCAAGGGCGAGATCCAGACGCTCGTGGTGAGCAAGGTGGCGAACTTCTCGATCGACCTTCCGGAAGCCTCTGTGGCAGTCCAGGTTTCGGGAACGTTCGGCTCCAGGCAGGAAGAGGCTCAGCGCCTGGGCCGACTGCTCCGGCCGAAGCACGACGGTGGTCAGGCGCACTTCTACTCGGTGGTCTCCCGCGACACCCTCGACGCCGAGTACGCAGCCCACCGTCAGCGCTTCCTCGCCGAACAGGGCTACGCGTACCGCATCACCGACGCGGACGATCTGCTCGGTCCGGCGATCTGAGACTTCGGGTCGGCTCGGTGCCGTGCTAGGAATACCTGTGTGCGCAAGTTCGAGTTCCCTGTAGACGTAGCCCACGCGAAGTCGGTCAACGAGACGTTCACCGAGCTTCGCCGGTTGCGGGCATCCGCAGCGCTCACCGCCGTGTTCCTCATCGCACTGGGAGCGTGGTTCATCTGGATCGCCGCCCCGTGGTCGTACATCCTCGGCGCGGTGTTCCTGATCGCGGCCGCCACCTCGCTCTGGGTGATGCTGTGGGCACCCCGAAAGATGGGTTCCATCGAATCACAATATGGCGCAGGCGATCTGGTGCCGGCGGTGGTGGCCGAGAAGTTACCGGGTGGAGCGACGCTACTGGCCCTGGTCGACATCGCGAAGCCCGGGGTGGACGAGCCGCATTATGTGCTGATCACCCGCGTCGTACGGGCCCTGCCCGGACACGCCGTCGAGCGGGGCGCACAGGTTCCCGCGGTGTCGGTTCTCGCGGACCGTGGCCGAAACACCGGCGGGCGAGCGTGGCAGTTGGCTCGGTGATGCCCATCGCCTGGGGAACCACCGATCCGGCGGTCATCGCACGCTGCCACCCGGGAGA
>NZ_BAOX01000457.1:0-2590 GCF_000813105.1 Rhodococcus sp. BS-15
GACGAAGCGACCGCGGTCGCTCGTGCGATCGCGTCGTCGCCGCGGCTGAGTCTGGCCGGGGTCGGCGGCTACGAGGCGCACTCAGCCACGACCGGACCGACAGCGGACTCGCAGCGGTTCGGACCTATCTCGACAACATCGCCGCCCTCCATCGCGCGCTCGATGCCGATGCGTTGTACGGAGACCATGCGATCGTGACCGCCGGCGGCAGCGCCTACCAGGACCTCGTTGTCGAGCGGTTGCAGTCCCTCACCACCGGGGAAGGGGTACCTACCGACGTGGTGCTGCGCTCGGGTGCCTATGTGGTGCACGACGACGGCTTCTACTCGCAGATCTCACCACTGACTCCCGCCCGCACCGACGCCCCGCTGATGTCTGCGATGCACGGATGGCTCGGACGGTCTCCCGACCGGAACCCGGTCTCGCGCTGCTCGATGCAGGCAAGCGGGATTTTCCGTTCGACGAAGGTCTGCCTGTCCCCCAGCTGGTTCGGGGAACCGAAACCCTCGATCCCGATGCCGACATCACAGCGCTGAACGATCAGCACGCGTTCCTTCGCCTACCTGCCGAGGACGCCGCGGCGCTGCCGGTGGGATCGGTGGTGCGGTTGGGCCTGTCTCACCCGTGCACCGCATTCGACAAGTGGCGTCTGATTCCCGTCGTCGACGACGCCGATGGCGACGATCCCCGCGTCGTCGATCTCGTGCACACATTCTTCTAGAGAGCCGAAAACCCATGTCCGATATCCTCATTCGAGGTGCCGACGTCATCGACGGCACCGGTTCACCGCGACTGCGTCGTGACGTTCTCGTACGCGACGGAATCATCGCCTCAATTGCCGAACCCGGCACAGTTCGCGGTGCCGACAGAATCGTCGACGCGGCTCCGGGGCAGGTCCTGTCCCCCGGTTTCATCGACATGCACGCCCATTCCGATCTGCGTCTGCTGACCGACCCCGACCACTTCCCGAAGATCAGCCAGGGCGTCACCACCGAGGTCATCGGACAGGACGGCATCGCCTACGCTCCGATCGACGATGCGACGCTCGATGTGGTGCGGCGTCAGATCGCCGGATGGAACGGCAACCCAGTCGACCTCGACTTCTCGTGGCGTTCGGTCTCGGAGTACCTCGCTCGCCTCGACCAGGGGATCACTCCGAACGCTGCCTATCTCGTTCCCCAGGGAACACTGCGATACCTCGCGGTGGGCCCTGATCAGCGACCCGCGACGCCGTCCGAGATCTCCCACATGCAGGAGTTGCTGGCCCAGGGATTGCGGGAGGGGGCCGTCGGAATGTCGAGCGGGTTGACGTACACGCCCGGAATGTACGCGGACACAAGCGAATTACGAGCACTGTGCGAGGTCGTCGCCGACTTCGGTGGGTTCTATGCGCCGCACACTCGGTCGTACGGCGCGGGGGCGCTCGACGCGTACCAGGAGATGCTCGATCTCTCCGAGGAGACGGGATGTGCGCTGCATCTGACTCACGCGACGATGAACTTCGGCGTCAATCGGGGCCGGGCACGCGAGTTCCTGGACCGCGTCGATTCTGCGATCGCGAACGGATGCGACGTCACCCTCGACACGTATCCGTATCTGCCCGGAGCGACCAGTCTCTCAGCGCTGCTGCCGAGTTGGGCGATGTCCGGTGGCCCGGACCGCGCGCTCGAACGCCTCGACGATCCGGACATGCGTCGACGCATCGCACAGGATGTCGACGTCGACGGGTCCGACGGCTGCCATGGCGTGACCGTCGAGTGGGAGACCATCCAGCTCAGCGGAGTGGCGAATCCGGAACTCGATTGCTACGTCGGGCGCACGATGTCCGACATCGCGGCCCAGGCGGGTCGGGCCCCGGTGGACGTGTTCTTCGACTTCCTTCGCCGAGACGCGCTGGCCACCACCATCCTTCAGCACGTCGGACACGAGGAGAACGTGCGCGAGATCATGGCGCATCCACACCATATGGGCGGCAGCGACGCGATCCTGGTCGGTGAGAAGCCACACCCACGCGCCTGGGGAACGTTCCCCCGCTACCTGGGCCACTACGTTCGGGACGAGCAGCTGCTCTCACTCGAGGACTGCATCAATCACCTGACCGGTCGTCCCGCTGCGCGGCTCCGCCTTCGCGGCCGCGGCACGATCGCCGAAGGGCACGCAGCCGATCTCGTCCTGTTCGACCCGGCCACCGTGCGCGACACCGCCACGTTCGAGAACCCGAAGCAACAGGCCGAGGGCATCAGCCACGTCATGGTCAACGGCGCGTTCGCCATCGACGATCGACGCCCCACTCATTCTCTGGCAGGCCACGCCCTGCGGATGAATCCCACCGGAAAGCACACATCATGAACGCACTGGCGACGATTTTCGAGGACCGCGCGCTGTCGGTGGTCCGCGCCCCGCACATCTCGGATCCTGCTGCGTTGGCAGATGCGCTCGCGCGCGGAGGAATTCGCGCGCTCGAGCTGACCTTCACCACACCCGGCGTCCTCGCACTGATCCGCGCGGCATCGAACGCAGGTGCAGTCGTCGGGGCGGGCACCGTCCTGACCGCCGACCACGCGCGCTCCGCGATCGACGCCGGGGCGCA
>NZ_BAOX01000456.1:0-2621 GCF_000813105.1 Rhodococcus sp. BS-15
GCCAAAACGCAACGGCCCGCGTGCTACGAATTTCCGCTCACATGCGGCGAAGCCGCTCTACCGGTAGTTGACGAACTGCAGTGCGATCCCGAAGTCCTCGTTCTTGAGCAGCTGCTGGATGGCCTGCAGGTCGTCGCGCTTCTTGCTGCTCACTCGCAGTTCGTCGCCCTGGATCTGCGCCTTGACGCCCTTGGGGCCGTCGTCGCGGATCTTCTTGGAGATCTTCTTGGCGTTCTCGGTCGTGATGCCCTGCACGAGTTTGCCGGTGACCTTGTAGACCTTGCCGGACGCGGCCGGATCGTTGGTCTCGAAGGCCTTGAGGGAGACGTCCCGTCGGATCAGCTTCTCCTTGAACACGTCGAGGGCGCCTTGACCTTCTCCTCGGATTCGGAGGTGATGACGATGGTTTCGGACTCGCCGCTGCCGGACCATTCGATGCTGGTGTCGGATCCACGGAAGTCGAAGCGGGTCGCCAGCTCCTTCGCGGCCTGTCCGACAGCGTTGTCCACTTCCTGTCGGTCGACTTTGCTCACTACGTCGAAGGACGAATCAGCCACTTCTCACACTCTCCAGTCGGATCGAAAATTTGATTTGGCGGTGGTGTCGGTCCACATCCCGCAGGGACTTTATCGGCCCGCTACCGACCGTATCCACCGGTTTGCGTTCCGGGGGGACGTTCGTTGTATTCTTCTCACCGCGCCGAAGAGCAGTACGGGCTTCGATCGCATCACGGCAGATTGCCCGAGCGGCCAATGGGAGCGGACTGTAAATCCGTCGGCTTATGCCTACGTAGGTTCGAATCCTACATCTGCCACACCTGGAACCCCGGCGAGGATTTCTCTCGCTGGGGTTTCCATGTGAGAGGGACCAGAACGGCTCGCTGACCACGCAATTTGGTAGTCGGCGCTCCGAATGTGTAACCTCTTGAAGGCTTCAGCGCACGGCTTGATGTGCTCTGATCCCGCCCCCTTAGCTCAGTCGGTAGAGCGTTTCCATGGTAAGGAAAAGGTCAACGGTTCGATTCCGTTAGGGGGCTCGCTGGATTGGATGGCTCGACGTCGCGTTCCCCACGTGGGATGGTGGACGATGAGCACCTGAGGCGGTGTAGCTCAGTTGGTAGAGCAAACGACTCATAATCGTTGCGTCGCCGGTTCAAGTCCGGTCACCGCTACACAGTAGGCAAGCACGACCCGTAGCACCCATGAACAGTCCTGATTGACCCTGATCAGATTTACCCGAAAGTAGGCGTCCAGTGGCCTCCTCCACCGATGTGCGGCCCAAGATCACCTTGGCCTGCGAGGTTTGCAAGCACCGCAACTACATCACGAAGAAGAACCGTCGGAACGATCCCGACCGCATCGAGCTGAAGAAGTTCTGCTCCAACTGCGGCACGCATCGGGCTCACCGCGAATCTCGCTAGTCCGCTCGGCTCGCTGGTTCGCAGTTCCGTTCACCAGTCGGCGCCCGGCGTTAGGACACACTTCTTCCCCTAACGGCTCTTGCGTCCAGGGTAGAAAAGGTTGTCTTTCCGTGTCACAAGCTCCGCACGACGTCCCCGGCCATGGATGCATCCGCACACGCGGCGTCCATGGTCGGTTCTCATTTTCGCGTCGACGACTTCTACGAGGTCGGCCGCGAGAAGGTGCGTGAATATGCGCGTGCCGTCCAGGATTTTCATCCCGCGCATCACGACGAGGACGCTGCGAAGGGCCTCGGTTACGACGGTCTCCTCGCGCCCTTGACCTTCATTTCCCTGCTCGGAATCATGTCGCAGACCCGGATGTTGCAAGAGATCATCACGGGATACGACCCGAGTCAGATTCTGCAGACCGATCAGAGACTGGAATTTCATCGCCCGATCCAGGTGGGCGATCGAATCTTCTGCGACGTGTATCTCGAGTCGTTCCGGCAGATGAGCGGCAGCGACATCATGACCACCAAGAACATCATCACCGATCAGAACGGCGATCTCGTTCAAACGACCTGGACGACCATTGTGGCGCGCACCGGCGGGGAGATCGACGAGAACATCGCCCATGCGGTCAAGGAAGTGATCAGGCATGGCGCTTCGTAGTTTCGACGACGTGTCCGTCGGCGAGGAGCTGCCCGAGCGAGTCGTGTCCTTGACCCGCGGCGACCTGGTGAACTACGCAGGTGTGTCCGGCGATCCCAACCCGATCCACTGGAGTGACGAGGTTGTCGCGCTGGCCGGATTGGACAACGTGATCGCGCACGGCATGCTGACGATGGGCCTCGGTGCCGGTTTCGTCACGTCATGGCTCGGCGATCCGGGTGCGGTCACCGAGTACAACGTGCGCTTCACCAGCTCGGTGTTCGTCCCGGCGGATTCGGCGGCGCAGGTCGAGTTCACCGGCAAGATCAAGACGATGGACGCGAGGAGCGAACTGCCGTGATTGCCATCGTGGCGAAGTTCGAGGGCAAGAAGATTTTCGGGCGAGCTACCGCAACGGTACGTTTGGCCTGAGCATGTCGATCCGGCAGAAGCAGTTCGTGGCCGGGACGACGGGATTTATCTGTTCCGAAGAGTGTGCAGTACACTGAGATTTCTGGGGTAATCCGGCGCTCTGCGCTGCCCGCGTCCTCTTCCCGAGGTTACGTGG
>NZ_BAOX01000455.1:0-2647 GCF_000813105.1 Rhodococcus sp. BS-15
CGGAGTCGGCGCACTCGCGGTCAGGCCGAGGCGGCGCGCCAACAATGCCGAACCCGCCGCGATCGCCAGGACTGCGAGCAAGGCGATGGCGAACGGCCACGACAGCGGCGAGGTGCCATAGGCCCCCAGCGCGGTGTATGCGATGGTCGCGGGCACGATCCCGATCATCGTGCCCACCACGTAATCACGCTGCCCCACCGCGCTGACCCCGGCGGCATAATTGACCAGAGAGAACGGGAGCGGCACCAGACGCACGAGCAGGACCGACAGCAATCCGCGACGGCCGAGCATCTCGTCGAGCCGGCGGAGCTTGCCCCATTCGGTGCGGGCCACCTGGCCGCGTCCCAACGCTCGGGCTGCCCAGTACCCCAGATAGGCCCCCACCGTGGCGGAGAACACCACGACGACCGCGCCCACCGCGAGCCCGAACAGCAGTCCCGAGGCGATGGTCAACGTGCTGGCCGGAAACGGAGTGGCCGACAGGAGGGCATAGAGCACCACGAAGAGTGCGATGCCCCACACCCCGGCCGACGCCACCCGATCACGAATGAACGACGCGTCGGGCAGGTCGACGGTACCGGCCACGATCACCACGGCGATGACGACGGCAGCTACCGCGGCCACTTTCAGCGCTGTTCGCCGCCGGTCCCCACTCGCTGGGCCCTCTGCGTTCGGTCGGTCCAGGTTCACCATCGCGCCTTTCTTCGGTCGATCGGCCGTGCACGTTCGTACTTGGAAGTCTCCGACCTCCCCACTGTGTTCCCGTTTCGTCACATTCGACCCATTACGGTGGAGGCAGCAGCGTCGTCGATGCCTGCTTCCGTGGATCAGGAGGCCCTACGTTGAAGTTTCGCTCACTACGACGCGCAGTAGCGATCGCAGCCAGCACGGGGTTGATTCTCACCGCCTGCGCTGCCCCGGACTCCGAAGCCCCCATCGCCGAGGCTCTGCCCTGGAGCGAGATCGAACAACAGGCGCAGGGTCAGACGGTCTCGCTGTGGATGTACGGCGGCGACGAGCAGGGCAACGCCTACGTCGACAACGTCCTCACTCCCGCGGCCGCAGAGGCAGGCGTCACTCTCCGCCGCGTCCCCGTCGAGGACACCACCGACGCCGTCAACCGCATTCTCTCCGAACGGCAAGCCGGTGTCACCGACGGTGAGGTCGATCTCGTGTGGGTCAATGGCGCGAACTTCGGTACCGGAAAGCAGGCCGGTGCGTGGCTGTGCGGGTGGACGCAGAACCTGCCGAACATGGAGTACACCGACCCGGCGGACCCATTGCTGAGCAACGACTTCGGCACCCCGGTGGACGATTGCGAATCACCCTGGCACAAGGCGCAGTTCACGCTGGTCTACAACGCAGCCGCTATTCCGAATCCGCCCACGACGTTCGACGGCGTTCTGGACTGGGCGGAGGCCAATCCCGGCCGCTTCACCTACCCCGCTCCCCCGGACTTCACCGGCTCGGTGTTCGTCCGTGAGGCACTGGTCAACGAATCCGGCGGCGTCGACGAGGTGCCCGCACAGTTCGATCAGGACTCCTACGATCGCCTCGCCCCGGCCCTGTTCGACCGGCTGAACGCGCTGGCACCCTCGCTCTGGCGCGAAGGAGCGACGTATCCGCAGTCTTCCTCCGAGCTCAACGACCTCTACGCCGGTGGCCAGGTGGACATGACCATGACCTACGGTCCGGCGACGCTCACCCAACTCGTCGCCGACGGCACCTACCCGCCCGAAACCCGCGTGCTGACTCTCGACGAGGGAACCGTCGGGAATGCGAGTTTCCTGGCCATTCCGTCGACCTCGGGCAAATCCGCCGCAGCGCAGGTGGTGGCGAACATCGCACTGTCACCGGAGCAGCAACTCGCCAAATCCAAGCCAGAGGTGTGGGGCCAGTTCACCGCCCTGGACATCACGCGGCTGACACCGGAGGAGCGGGCGCAGTTCGAGCAGCTCCCGTCCTCGCCCGTCGTTCCCTCGTACGAGGTGATCTCGGCGAACGCGCATCCCGAACTGTCCGCGGAGTGGGTCACCCCGCTCGACGAGGGTTGGCGTCGAAGCGTGCTCGCCGGTCAGTGAGCGCGTCCACGAAGAGCTTTCGCGGCACGGCGGCGGTACTCCCCGCCGTCGTGCTGGTCGTTCTCGTTGTCGGCGGCGGTCTCGGAACCGTGGTGCTGCAGAGCCTGGGTCTGATGCCGTTGGTCGGAACCCCCGAACTATCGGTGGACGCGTACTCCGCGCTGGGCGGTGACCTGTGGCGCTCGGTGGCGCTGACGGTGTCGATCGCTCTCGTCTCGACGGCGCTGGCCACAGCGATCGGGTTCGCAGTCGCGTTGACGGCACTGTCCGGTAAACGCACGGCCCTGGTGGCCGCCGGGTTGACCGTCACGGTGCCGCACCTCATCGGGGCTGCGGCGATGGCGCTGCTGCTGGCAGATTCAGGCATGCTGCCCCGCATTCTCGGCTTGACCGACGGGGGTTGGCCGGAGTTGGTCGGCGGGCGGTGGTGGATCGCCGTCGTCGCCGAATATGCCTGGAAGGAATCGGCTTTCGTGGCCGTCGTCGTGGCGGGCACCCTTGCCACCCGGGTAGCCGCATTCGACGAGACAGCGGCGACCTTGGGCGCGGGCCGGTGGGCGCGGCTG
>NZ_BAOX01000454.1:0-2668 GCF_000813105.1 Rhodococcus sp. BS-15
GGTCGATGCTCACGCTGCGCACCGCGCCGCCGCCGGCCAGGTGCGGCCCACCCTCGTCGAGCCAATCACGTTTGCCCACAAGCACTCCCGCGCCGAACGGGGCGTAGAGCTTGTGTCCGGAGAACGCCAGGTAGTCCACACCGAGTGCCGCGATGTCGACCCGCCGATGCGGAACCAGCTGGGCACCGTCGACCGCGATGCGTGCGCCGTGCCGATGCGCCAGAGCGGCGAGTTCCGCGATGGGCAGCACCTCACCGGTGACGTTCGATGCGCCCGTGATCGCCAGCAGCGCAGCAGGTTTCGCGGCAAGCTCCGCGTCGAGACGCGTGATGGTCTCGGCCAGGGTCGACGCGGCCACCACCACTCGTCGATCACGCCACGGGAGCAGGTTGGCGTGGTGCTCGATGTCGAGTACCACGGTCTCACCCGGCACGCATGCGGCCAGCAGGTTCAGCGAGTCGGTGGTGTTCCGCGTGAACACCACCACCGAATCGTTCTGCGCACCAACGAAATCGGCGACCGTCACCCGCGCCTTCTCGTACGCGGCCGTGGAGACCCGTGAGGCGTAGCCGGCACCGCGATGCACACTCGAGTAGAACGGCAGCAGTTCCGCGATCCGATCGGTCACCGCGTCCAGTGCAGGCGCGCTGGCGGCGTAATCGAAGTTCGCATAGGTGCAGGTGCCGCCGTGGACCAGCGGTACCTGTAGATCCGTGCCCGAAACAGGGGCAAAAGGAGCACAGGGGCGGGAAAGTACAGATGTCATGACAGATCGAGCCCTCACGTTCGAGGGACCCGCAACCGAAGGATGTGGTGAGCGAGTCCGCGCTTGCCGCGCCGGTTTTCCGGAGTCGGCCTGGTCGTCACCCGGAGCACCCCACCGCGGAGGAGGGTTGCCGACCAGCTAGCCGGGGCTTGATGCTGGTACTCGTGACCGTGAAGAAGACATTTGCAAACTCGCTGCGGTTTTGTCAAGCCGGGACTCACCCGTAGGCCGCAGTAGGATTCCCGCGGTGGGAAGGCGCGCTCGTTCACCTGCTGGCAAACAGAACGTGAGATAACCAACGGCGCTGCTGCTCACCAGCACCACAGAGTCATCACAAGAAGAAACGAGAAGGGCGCCCGGTTGTCTGTGCATCAAGAGAACGATCTGCCGGGTTCGAGCGCGGACATCGCACCTGCACCGGCGGCGTTTCTTCGCTCACCCCAGGCTCCACCCGCCCGGACGCTCATCGACATTCTCCGCGACACGGCCCATCGTTTTCCCGACGCACCCGCGATCGACGACGGTGCCGTGTCGGTCAGTTACTCGGAGTTGTTGGACGACATCGCCGAGGGCGCTCAGTGGCTCGCCAATGCCGGTGTCAGGCGCGGCGATCGCGTCGGGATCCGCATGCCGTCGGGTTCCTTCTCCCTCTACGTCGCGATCTTGTCGATCCTTCAGGTCGGTGCGGCATACGTGCCGGTGGACGCGGACGATCCCGAGGAGCGCGCCGAGTTGGTCTTCGGCGAGGCACAGGTGACCGCCATCGTCACTGCGGGCGGAATCGCCGCCGGTACTGCCCCCAAGCAGGACATTCCCCAGCACGATCTTTCCGAACACAATGCCGGACCACCGACCCCGCAGGACGACGCGTGGGTCATCTTCACCTCGGGTTCGACGGGCACTCCCAAGGGCGTTGCGGTCAGTCATCGCAATGCGGCGGCGTTCGTCGACGCCGAGGCCCGCATGTTCCTGCAGAAGGATCCGCTCGGTCCCGGCGATCGAGTGTTGGCCGGACTGTCGGTGGCGTTCGACGCGTCGTGCGAGGAGATGTGGCTGGCGTGGCGGCACGGTGCATGCCTGGTTCCCGCGCCCAGGTCGTTGGTGCGGTCCGGTTTCGATCTGGGTCCGTGGCTCGTCTCCCGCGACATCAGCGTCGTTTCGACGGTGCCCACGCTCGCATCGCTGTGGCCCGCGGTGGCGTTGGAAGCGGTACGGCTGCTCATCTTCGGCGGCGAAGCTGCCCGCCGGAACTGGCCGAGCGGCTCGCCGTCGAAGGCCGTGAGGTCTGGAACACGTATGGCCCCACCGAGGCGACGGTAGTCGCGTGTGCGGCGATCATGGACGGCAAGGGCCCGGTCCGGATCGGTCTCCCCCTCGACGGGTGGGACCTCGCGGTGGTCGACGGCTCCGGCACCCCGGTACAGGTCGGCGAAATCGGTGAGTTGGTCATCGGCGGCGTCGGACTCGCTCGGTATCTCGATCCGGCCAAGGACGCCGAGAAGTACGCGCCCATGCCGTCTCTCGGGTGGGACCGGGCGTATCGCAGCGGCGATCTGGTCAAGCTCGAGCTCGAAGGTCTGTTGTTCCAGGGTCGCGCCGACGATCAGGTCAAGCTCGGCGGTCGACGCATCGAGCTCGGCGAGATAGACAATGCGCTGCAAGCACTTCCGGGCGTCGGCGGCGCGGCGGCCGCCATCCGCAAGACGGCTGCGGGAAACTCGGTGCTCGTCGGATATCTCGCGAGCACCAACCCCGATTTCGATCTCGAAGCCGCTCGCGAATTGCTCGCCGAGCAATTGCCTGCGGCACTGGTCCCGCGGCTTGCATTGGTCGACGAGATGCCCACGCGCACCTCGGGCAAGGTCGACCGCAATGCGCTGCCGTGGCCCCTGCCCGGCATGG
>NZ_BAOX01000453.1:0-2669 GCF_000813105.1 Rhodococcus sp. BS-15
TCGGGGCGGCACGCGAGGCCGTCGACGACGCGATGGCGCGGGGCTGGCAGCCGGGTCGACGGGTGGGTCTGATCCATGCCGTCGTTCTGGGTGAAGTGGACGAGTGGCGCAACTTCTATCTACGCGACGGCGGAGAACGCCGAGTTCGTGACTATCTGACGCTGATGCCGTCGACCCCGGTGTCCCTCCTGATGCAGGAATACGGCTTTCACGGCCCGGCCATGAACGTCTCGGCGATGTGCGCGTCGGGCAATGCAGGTCTGCTCACCGCCAAGATGTGGCTCGATACCGGATTCGTCGACGACGTGGTGTTCGTCGCCACGGATCTGTCCCTGACGCCGGAGAACATCGACCACTTCGTGAAGCTCGGCGTCGGTGTGGTCGACGTCGAGCCACAGCAAGGCTGCCGGCCGTTCCAAGAGGGCAGCCGCGGGTTCGGAATGGGTGAGGCCGCAACGGCCTTCGTTCTGTCGACGCGCAGCTCGGCCTCGTATGCACGGGTACTCGGCGGTTCGATGACACACGACGCGTTTCATGCCACCTCGATCGACCCTGCGCTCACCCAGGTGCGGGCCTGCTTCGAGCAGGCGTTGGTCGACGCCGACGTCACTGCCCAGCAGGTGCGGTATCTCAATGCCCACGGCCCCGGCACCGCTCAGTGCGATGCGGCAGAAGCCACCATGTTGGAGACAGTGCTGGACTCCCACGCTCAGGTGTACTCGGTGAAGCCGTTGACGGGACATTGCCAAGGAGCCGCGTCGGCGATCGAAACCATCTCTGCGGTCATGGGATTCGAGCGCGGACTCGTGCCGGCTGCCCCGCAGGTCTCGGATGCTCACCCCCTGCTGCTCGACGGTTTCACCGCGGCGGAGCCGGATTGACCGTCAAATCGTCCCTGGGAATGGGCGGACACAACTCGGTGGTGGTGCTGGCACCGGCATGAGTCGCTCGCGGGGGCTCGGCAGCCCGCGTTGGCTGCCGAGCCCCCGAGCGGTACTGCTGCAATCAGCCGGTGCGCAAGGCGGTTTCGACAACACGATCGAGGATCCTGGTGATCTGCTCTACGTCGTAGCGGTCTCGGGGCGAGTACAACAACACGTAGGGCTCAGGAAGTCCGATCGGTGGGCGGCCGGCCAACGGATGCAGTTCTCCCCAACCGGCATCGATGATGCGCTGGGCATCGCCGTGCTGCGCGACGACGTGCAGCGACCCGTCGCTGGGGTGGACGTGAGCGATCTCCCCGCCTGCTCGAGTCACCACACCGGGTCGCCGGTTCTCGGCGACCACGTACAGGGCCTGCCCGCGCTTCTCGAAATGACTCGTGCCCAGGTACAGGCGATCGGAGTCGGTTCGCGCGTGGGACTCGAGAACGTCGAACACCGACACCGGGCCGCCCGGCGCGATGCCGTTCAGCTGGCGATGCGGAATCGGATAAGGGGCAACCGAGGGACGGGGCCCGGGCCGGGCCGGCAGTTCCCACGTCGGCGAGGCAGCGTCGGCGACGGCGTCACGGACGGTCAGCGGATCCCTACCGAGCGGGGTGAGGATCTTGGTGATGGCCCAACCCACCACGTTGGCGGGTAGCCCGCCGGGGCCGAGCGCCTTCCACGCCGCATAGTCCTCGGCGATCCTCACGAGACGAGAATTCTGCAGGCACTCACACCGACACTGCCTCGCCGCAGATTCCGCATTCCTCGAACTCGACTCGCTTCCAGCGTGCGACCGGCACGAAGAACAGCGTGAACTGTTGGTACTGCTTCATGCGCGCCCACTGCGTGACGTTGTGGCAGCGTGGGCAGGTTCGCGTGGCACCCGAGCCGATGTGTTTGCGCTTGCTGCCGAAGCCGAAGAGAAGGAACATGACGCCAGCATAGGTGCGTCCCTCGTCATCGCGGCGCTGGGACGTCACCGATGGCCGGCACGACCGCGATGTTCGTCACCGAACTCGAGAACTGAGTCGATCGGTTGTCGCGCTGCAGAATTCGTTCTCCGAGCAACCGGCCGTCTTCGTCGCTGAACACCAGCTGGATGATTCCCAGTCGAGGATCGTCGAGACCCAGTGCGGTGCCACTACGGCCGGCGGCATCGGTGACTCCGGATTCGACATCGAGACCTTCGATGTCCTGGGCCGCTCGAAACAGTACCGATTGCTTCTGCACCGGCACCCGCTCACTGAGGGCTCGAATCTGCTCCCACACGGCGACGTCTTCGTCGACGTCGTTCAGCGACATGTCGGCTGCGGTGGCCGGGTCTTTCCTCAAGTCGTCGAGAACCTTCGCCGGATCGTCGGGCAATTGCTCGAGTGCGGACAGCGAACGAGACGCGAGGATCGACTGGTCGCCCACCGGAAGCGTCGTCGACTGCGACGCACCGTTCTCGGTCGAGGTCATCAGGCCCGGAGCACTGCCGTCGACGGATTCCCATACCTGAACAGTCACCCAACTCGGCCCGTTCTGCCGCAAGATCTCCCGGTACACCCACCCCTGGGATGGCAGATCCAAGGGCGGTGCCGAGGACGCGGCGACGGCCGCTCTGTCGAGAACGGTGGCCGCCACTGCCTCGCTCGGCGTACCGCCTCCGCTGAGTTGCAGGCCGAGGACCATCACTGCGACGACGGCTGCGGCCGCAGCGGTCCATCGACCGAATGCCGGGCCCGCCTTTTCGGCCGA
>NZ_BAOX01000452.1:0-2688 GCF_000813105.1 Rhodococcus sp. BS-15
CCGCCACTCAGTGGTGGGCGCTTGCCGCCGAATTCGAAAACGCTACCGCAGCATCGAAACTTGCAGAGATCGCCGACGCGCTCGGCCCCGACTCGGCAGTCGAGGGTCGTACCGCTCTCGAGTGGCGGCGACGCCTGGCTGGCGAGAGCGGCCCCTCCACGACTGGCTCCTGAATTCGGCGATATTGCCGTAAAACAGGCAATGACTCGGCTCAGCGAAGTTCCTGATTTGCGCTCACTAAGGTGCCCCACTCGTGAGCGATGATCACCGTAATGGTTGGCGGGTACCGGTATTGGGCCTTGCGGAGCCTCGTCCATCTCGCGTCCTGGTAGCGCGGGCGCGCTATCGAGGCGAGCCTCCAGCATCCCAACAACGGACCGGCCACGAAAAGCGTTGCGTCAGAATACATGCAGAGGTTTACTGGTAACCTTGCATATCAAGACTGGTCGTATAGCTCACCCGCTCGCACAACCAGAAGCAGTTCGACTGTCCCGTACTTCCAAGGCTGGCGGAGCTCGCGTGCGATAACTTGGTTTGCGGCTGCACGCTAATCGGGCCGACGGTGGAGGCGGGTATGGAGTGGGTAGAAGGCATCGATCCGGACGAGCCCGGAGTCCGGCGCGTCCCTTGGAGCAACGTGGGTGAAAATCCCCCCGAGGTGCGCGCACACATCGCTCGCAAGGAAGCCATCCGCGAGCGGAAGGCCAACCGGCGGGAGGTTCATCCCCAACGGAAGCCACCCCCCGAAGACGAGGGCCTACTGGTCGAACCCTCTGAGAGGTATCCGTTCTCGCTCGATGCCACACTTCTCGGCGGAGTCCAGATGCAGATCGATCGGCTGCGCATCTTCCGAACAGGTCTCCAGTTCGACCTTTCTGCGACAGCCGTTCACGATGGCGGTGGGTTGTTGGGTGACCGTCTCAATCTGACGCATCGCCTGCGTCCTCCCGCGAGGCACCGGATATATCTAGGTCTCGTGCTTCCCACAGGCAAGGTGGTATCCAACAAGAAGAGCTTCGCGTGGGATGCCCCCGAGGACGACGACGCAACGACCCCATGGCTGCACGGGGGACGAAGCTACAGCCGTCCAACGGAGACCGGTGCAACGTATTTTCTCAGCCCCCTCCCAGAACCCGGACCGATCACGTTTTCCATCGCATACGCGGAACTCGGACTGAACACCGCCGCGAGCGTGACAATCCACCTCGAACACCTTCTACAGGTCGAAGGACCCCGCCTCGAGTCGAGTACTCGCTGACCGATCTGGGCCAAAGCCTCAACGATGCGCTACGGGCGCTCGGTGATTGGGGCGAAGAACACGCAGAACACATCATCGGCCCGACAACCGATACATAGTGCTTTCTGCCGACGGGCGGCAGGAGCATGGACGATGTTCCGAACCGTTCAGCAAAGCCTCGATAAGCAAAGAATCGGTCGTGGCGAAGTGGTAGCCGATCGCCGCGGGTGGTCCATGACCTGGCAGGTCATGGACAAGCGCACGGCAATCCCTACGATCGGGCCATGCCCGCACACAGCACCGCCCCGGTGGGCGACCTCCTGCGCGACTGGCGGCAGCGCCGCCAGATGAGCCAACTGCAGCTGTCGTCACGTGCCGAAGTGTCGACCCGACACCTGAGCTACCTGGAGACCGGGAGGTCGAAGCCGACGCCGGGCATGATCGCCCGCCTCGCCCACCATCTGGACGTGCCGCTGCGTGAGCGGAACCAGCTGATGCTCTCGGCCGGCTTCGCGCCTCCGCACCCGGAACGGGGCCTCGAGGCACCCGAGCTGCTGGCTGTCAGCGGAGCACTCCAGAGCGTCCTCGACGCCCACCTGCCCTTCCCCGCCCTCTTGCTCGACCGGTGGTGGGACGTCGTCGACCGCAACGCGGCCACCGACCTGCTGCTCGTCGGGTGCGCCGCGCACCTGCTCGAGCCACCAGTCAACGCGGTGCGTGTGACCCTGCACCCCGACGGCCTCGCACCGCGCATCCGCAACCTCGGCCAGTGGCGCTCCCACCTCATCGGCCAAGTGCAGGCACGGGCCGAACGGACCGGCGACGAGCGACTTCGTGAGCTGGCCAACGAGGTAGTCGCCTACCCCGGCGACGACGTAGGCCCACTCGCGCGGACCGACGTCGTCGTGCCGCTGCAGCTCGTCACCGGAGCCGGAGACCTGTCGTTCTTCAGCATCGCCTCGATCGTAGAGTCGGCACTCGACGTCACGGTCGACGAGCTCCGAATCGAGGCCTTTTACCCCGCCGACGACGCGACCCGCGAGGCCCTTTCCCCCCGGAGGTGAGACTCCCCGGGAGACTCCAGTGCGGCATGACCTCGGAGGTCATCGACGGTCGGCACCCGTGCGACGAAGCTGGGTCAATCAGGTCACCAGCCAGGCGACCACACCATCAGGAGCTGCCATGCACAACCTCGCCCGACACTGGATCGACAACGTCATCCTCCAGTCCCCCGTCGCCCGCGCCATTGGCATCAGCCTGCGCTCCGCTGAGGTCGACGCGGTCACCGCCGACCTACCGTTCTCCGAAGACCTCACCACGACACCGGGCGTGATCCACGGCGGCGTGATCGCCTCGTTGATCGACGCCCTAGGCGCCGCCGGCTCGGCCTCAGGCGTCACCCCCGAGCAGGAGGCCACCGGAGGCGCCACCTCCCACCTCGCCATCAGCTA
>NZ_BAOX01000451.1:0-2704 GCF_000813105.1 Rhodococcus sp. BS-15
TCGGCAGCGATGTCTCGGGCCGGGTGCTGGGGCTGGCCGGCTTCGGCCGCATTGCGCGTGCCACCGCGCGTCGGGCACTGGCCTTCGGTATGACGGTCAAGTTCTGTCCGCGCCCACCCGGCGACCGAGAGGTCTCCGAGAACGAGCTCGGCGAGTTCGCCGGTCGCGTCGAGCATGCATCCTGGGACGAGATCGTCACGACCAGTGACTTCCTGTCCCTGCATGTTCCGCTGTCGGACTCCACCCACCATCTGGTGGACGCCACCGTACTCGGGGCGATGAAACCGTCGGCGATCGTGATCAACACTGCGCGAGGACCGGTGATCGACGAGGCCGCTCTGGTGACCGCGCTTCGCGAGGGGACCGTTGCCGCAGCGGGATTGGACGTCTACGAGCGCGAGCCATCTCTCGAGCCCGGCCTGGCGGATCTGCCCAACACGGTGCTGCTCCCACATGTGGGAAGCGCGACGGTGTCGGTGCGTTCGGAGATGGCGCGGCTGTGCGCTACCAACGCAGCGGCGATGTTCGGCGGTTCGATGCCTCCGCATCCGGTGAATCCCGACGCCTGGTCTCACGCGGGGTAGCGGCCGCCGAGGGTCCTCGTGATCCGCTCGGCGTGGGAGATCAGCAGATCCACCCAGTCCTCGCACTGCGACTGCGGCATCCGCAGTGTAGGTCCGCTGATGGTGACGGCACCGACGATGTCCGCGGCCGAATCGAACACCGGTGCGGACAGTCCCGACGCGCCGGTCTCGCGCTCGCCGGTGGTGATCGCGTAGCCGTCGGCCCTGGTCTGCGCCAACAGGGTTCGCATCTTCTCGGCTTCGGTCACCGTCTGCGCGGTCATCGATTCGAGTTCGCGGGAGAGGACACGCTCGGCCAGCTCGTCGTCCCAGGCCAGCAGAACGCGGCTGGCCGATCCCGCGCTGAGCGGGATCACCTTGCCGACGTACATGTCCCGGCGCAATGCGTGGCGAGTCTCGGCGATGGCGACGCACACGCGGTAGTTCTGCTCCGGCCGAAAGAAACACGCGGTCTCGGTGGTCAGATCGCGCATGTCCTTGAGCACAGGGTTGACGACCGACAGCACGTCGAGGTCCTTGGTCGCCGTGGCGGCCCAGTAGGCCATCCGCACCCCGATGCGGATGCGATCGCCGCCCCGGTCCAGAAATCCTTGCTGCACAAGGTTGGTGACGAGACGCTGCACCGTCGAGGTGGGCAGGCCGGTGGTCTGTTGGATCTCACCGAGCGTCATCGACGGACGGTCGAACGAGAAGGCGTCGAGAATCTCGGTGATCTTGCCCAACACGAGAAGCGGTTGCTGCTTCGACGCGCTCTCGGTGGTCACCCGACCAATCTACTCGTCACACACGGCCGAGGAGGCGGTTGATCGGCGCTGTCAGCAACAGAACCAGCAGCGACCACAGGCCCAGCGGCGTGAACGCCAGTCCGAGGGCGACCAGGATGAGAACCGAGGTGATCGCGCCGTTGCGCACGCTGCCGTGGCTCGGTGCGTCGTCGGCGACGATGTTCGGATGCCGGGAGACGATGACATCGGCAACGAACATCGCGATGACCGACACCGCGATGGTCGCGACGTACAGCGGGGCCGCGCTCGCGTCGTACCCGCTCTTCTCGGCAATCAACTTGGTGGGGAACGGCAGGAACACGATCGCGAGCAACCAGACGAAGTTCACCCACATCAGACCCCGGGTGTAGCCGACCAGGTTGCGGAACACGCGATGATGGCTCAGCCACTGCGAGAAGATGATCAGAAAGCTGAGCACGAATGCGAACAGCTCGACGCCGTGGTCACGCAGAATATCGACGAATTGTGCGCTTTCGTCCGGTTCGGCCAGTTCCACCAACGGAAGAATGAGCAGCGTCGCAGCAATCGCAACCACGGCATCGCTGAAGTTGACCAGTCTCTCGAAACCCCGCTCGTATTCCATGTCGGCAATTGTGCCTGTTCGCGGGCTCAGCGACGAGATTCGAGCAGGCGAAGCCAGATCTCGCTGACCGTCGGGTACGACGGCACCGCATGCCACAGGTCGTCGAGCGAAACCTTGCCGACCACAGCCACAGTGGCCGCGTGGACCAGTTCTGCGACACCCGGACCGACGAAGGTCGCGCCCACTATCGTGTCGGCGGCGCGGTCGATCACCAGCTGCGCGCGCCCCGAGTAATCGTCCTGCTGCAGAGACGAACCCGCGACGGCGATGTCCTGCGCGACGATCTCGACGTCGATGCCCGCGGCCCTGGCCTTGGCCTCGGTCAGCCCGACGGAGGCCACCTCGAGTGGAGTGAACACCACTTGGGGAACCTGACCGTGATCCGCGGTCGCACGGAATCGCTTGCTGTTCAGCGACTTTCCCTCGGCCCTGGCGGCGATGACGTCGCCCGCCACCCGGCCTGGTACTTGCCCATGTGTGTCAGCGGCGCTCTTCCGTTGACGTCGCCCACCGCGTAGAGCCACTCGTGGCCGGGAACGTTCAGATGATCGTCGACGTCGATGTAGCGCCCCTCCTCGAGTCCGAGAGAGGACAACCCGAGGTCCGCACTCGCCGGAGTGCGGCCCGCGGCGACCAGAACTTCGTCGACCGTGATCTCGCCGCCGCCGACGACGAGACCGACCGGGCCACCGTGGATCCGGCCGATGCCGGTGTCGGCCGGGTTCTCGGCGGGCCACGGGAGTCGAGGGAGA
>NZ_BAOX01000450.1:0-2709 GCF_000813105.1 Rhodococcus sp. BS-15
TCCGCGCGGCGATGGGCCGCACGATCCGGCCGCGACGTCGTGCTGGCCGACGCGGCCGTCTTCCCCCCGCGACAAGACGTGCGGTGACGGATTGACGCCACGTGCCGTCGCCGAGCTCGATCAGTTGGGTCTGGGCGAGTGGGTGCGCGGTAAAGCGCACAACCGAGGACTGCGACTGAGTGGATTCGGCCAGGAATTACAACTCGAGTGGCCGAGCAGATCGCTGCCGACCATCGGAAGTGCAGTTCCCAGAACCGAATTGGACGACAGGATTCGCGTCGCCGCGGTCGAATCCGGGGCAGTCATGGCCGAGGGAGCCAAGGCTGTCGCCGTCACCCGCGACGGAAATTCGGTCCGTTCTGTCACACTCCAGACCGCCACCGGAGCCCACGAGATCTCCTGTCGCACACTGATCGTCGCCGACGGTGTCCGTTCCACTCTGGGCAAGCAACTCGGGCGACAGTGGCATCGCGACACCTCATTCGGCGTCGCGGCTCGCGCCTACATCACCTCGGGACGCAGCGACGACGAGTGGATCAGCTCACACCTCGAATTGCGTGATGCCGCAGGCACTCTGCAGCCCGGCTACGGCTGGGTCTTCCCGCTGGGCGACGGAACCATCAACATCGGCGTCGGCACCTTGGCCACCGCCAAACGGCCTGCACCCGGAGCGCTGCGACCCCTACTCGACCTCTACACCCACCAGCGCCGCGGCGAATGGGACCTCAGCGGGGAGTTGCGCTCCGTCGCGTCGGCACTGCTGCCGATGGGCGGCGCGGTCTCGGGAATCGCAGGTACCAACTGGGCCATCATCGGAGACGCCGCAGCCTGCGTGAACCCACTCAACGGCGAGGGCATCGACTACGGACTCGAAGGCGGCCGCATGGTCGTCGAACTGCTCGATCACCCCGACCTCACCGACGCCTGGCCCGGCCTGCTCCGCGAGCATTACGGGCAGGCCTTCTCCATCGCTCGACGCCTCGCCGGGCTACTCACCGTGCCGAGGTTCCTACCCGCAGCCGGACCGGTGGGTATGCGCTCACGGGCGCTGATGAAAGTCGCCGTCCGCTGCATGGGCAACCTCATCACCGACGCCGACAGCGACCTCGTCGCGCGCGCGTGGCGGGCGTCGGGAAGCGGATCGCTGAAAATCGATTCCCGGCCGCCGTTCAGCTGAAGCCAGATCAGGGTCGAGTTGCCTTGTGCAGCGCCACGATTCCGCCGGTGAGGTTGCGCCACTGCACGTCGGTCCAGCCGGCGTCGGCGATTCGCTGTGCCAACTGTTCCTGTGTCGGCCAGGCGCGGATGGACTCGGCGAGGTAGACGTACGCGTCGGGGTTACTACTCACCGCGCGAGCGACTTTCGGTAGCGCCTTCATCAGGTACTCCATGTACACGGTGCGGAACGGACCGAACACCGGCGTGGAGAACTCCGAGACGACGAGCCTGCCGCCGGGCTTGGTGACGCGGGCGATCTCGCGCAGGCCGGCGTCGAAGTCGGAGACGTTACGGAGGCCGAAAGAGATGGTGGCGGCGTCGAAACTGGCGTCGGCGTAGGGCAGTGCCATCGCGTCGCCTGCGACCATCGGCACACCTCGCTGCAAGCCGGCCTGCAGCATGCCCTTGGAGAAATCGGTGGCCACGCACCAGGCTCCGCTGCGGCCGAGTTCGACGGTGGAGACACCGGTGCCTGCAGCAAGATCGAGAACCCGCTCGCCGGGTTTCAGATCCAACGCTCGTCGAGTGAGCTTGCGCCAACTGCGGTCCTGCCCGAACGACAGAACCGTGTTGGTGATGTCGTATCGACGGGCGACGCCGTCGAACATCGACGCCACCTCGTGGGGCTCTTTTGCCAGGGTTGCGCGTGATGTCTGGGCCACGCAGTCCAGACTACTCAGGAGCGGAGCCTGCGAAGCGACCAGAAGACGCTACGCGATCTTTTGCACCCGCGGAGCTGTGATGCCTTGCACGTCGTAGTAGTGCGAGATCAGCTCGTCGCAGATGGCAGGCCAGGTTCGGTGCAGCACAGATTTGCGGGCTGCGTCACCGAATCGTGCCCGGGTGGTGGGTTCGGCGAGGGCTCCGACGGCACTGGGCAGCAGCTCGGTGAACTTGTCGACCGGCAGCAGGTATCCGTTGCGGCAGTGCGAGACCAGATCGCGCGGGCCCCCGGCGTCGGGTCCGATGACGGGAACACCGCTGGCGAGAGCTTCTTGTACTGCCTGGCAGAAGGTTTCGTGTTCGCCGGGGTGGACGAAGATGTCGAAGCTGGCGTAGGCCCGAGCGAGTTCGTCGCCGCCGAGTTGTCCGGTGAAGATCGCGCCCGGCATCAGGGTCTGCAACGCCGCGGTGTCGGGTCCGCCGCCGACGATCACCAGCTGGATCGACGGGTCGGTGGCCAGGACGGCGAGCCGCTCGACGTGCTTTTCCGGGGCGAGCCTGCCGACGAAACCGACGATCAGCTTCTCGTCCGCTCCCCACTGACTTCTGAGCGTCTGCGACTTGGCCGAGGGTGCAAATCGGACGGCGTCGACTCCTCGCGCCCACCGGTGCACGCGCGGGATGCCGTGCAACTCCAACGCATCGACGGCCGAAGTGGACGGTGCCAGGGTGCGGGCCGCGCCGCGGTGCAGTCTCCTGGTCCAGCGCCACGCGGCTTTGGAGGTGAGGCCCAGGCCGTAGCTGGCGGCGAAACCTGCGACGTCGGTC
>NZ_BAOX01000449.1:0-2724 GCF_000813105.1 Rhodococcus sp. BS-15
CGCCGTCGAGCGCTCCCGCGGCCACCGCGTCGAGGGCACCGCCCGGCATGACCTCCTCGGCGGGCTGAAAGATCAGGCGCACCCCGTACTGCAGGTCCGGCAGTGACGCCAGCGCCAATCCGGTCGCGAGCAGCACCGTGGTGTGTGCGTCGTGCCCGCAGGCGTGCGACACCCCCGGCACGGTCGACGAGTACACCGCGCCGGTGTTCTCCTGCAGCGGTAGGGCGTCCATGTCCGCCCGCAACGCCACCCGGGGACCGTCGGGTCCGATGTCGCAGATCAACCCCGTTCCGCCCGGGAGCGGCTTGGGTGACAGACCTGCTGCTTCGAGATGCTCCATCACGAACGCGGTGGTACCGAATTCGCGTCGAGCAAGTTCCGGATTGGCGTGAATGTGCCGACGCCACAGAGACAGATCTGCCGTGTGCGCGTGAATCCACCGATCGATCGCGTCTTCGCGGGTACTCACGACTGCGCCGCCGAGCGGGCGATCACGCCGTCGAGCAGACGGGCGCGGGTACTGGGATCGGCGGCGGCACGCGCCGCAGTTCTGGCGAGACCGAGAGCTCCGTCGAGCAACGCTCGATCTGCCGACTCGGTGACACACGCGGCGGCGAACTCCGGCTGATGCGTCACCGCCCCTCCTGCATCGAGTCCGACGACGGGGTGAATACCGGGTAGAACATTCGTCACGTTTCCCATGTCTGTACTGCCCAACGGGCGAAATCCTTCCAAATCCGGAGCCAGGGGCGATCGGCCCAGCGCTTCGATCTCCTGCCGAAAAGCCGCGACCAGCCACGAATCCGGAGTCAACGCCGCGTAGGTGGGCGACACCGTGCGGATCTTGTGGGTACACCCGGTGGCGATGGCTCCCGCCTCGAAACACGCGTACGTCTTCGCCGTCAGAGCGTGCAGCGATTCGGTGGTGTTCGCGCGCAGGTAGTAGAGCAACTCGGCGTGGCCGGGCACGATGTTCGGTGCCACACCTCCGTCACTGACGATGCCGTGCAACTGCTGCCCCGGCGAGAGGTGCTGCCGTAGCAACCCGAGAGCCACCTGACTGATGGTCACCGCATCGCCTGCGTTGATTCCCCATTCGGGAGCTGCCGACGCGTGCGCGGCCCGGCCGGTGAACTTCACGGCGATGTCCGCGAGCGCCAGCGAGGTCGCACCCACGATGTCGAAGGGGCCGGGATGGACCATCAACGCCGCGCCGACGCCGTCGAACACTCCTCGCTCGAGCATCAGCACCTTGCCGCCGCCGGTCTCCTCGGCCGGGGTACCGAGCACTCGCACGGTGATGCCGAGTGCGTCGGCGACCGGGGCGAGCGCAAGCGCAGCACCCACAGCCGAGGCCGCGATGATGTTGTGCCCACACGCATGACCGATCTCGGGCAGAGCGTCGTACTCCGCACAGATACCGATGACGAGATCGCCGCTGCCGAACGACGCGGTGAACGCGGTGTCCATGCCTGCGACGGCTGTCTCGACCTCGAAATCGTGGGCTCGGAGCGTATCGAGAATCTTGGCGACGCTGCGATGTTCGGCGAAGGCCAGCTCCGGTTCCGCGTGAATCGAGTGCGAGAGCGCGACCACTTCGTCGGTAGCGGTGGCCAGGGCGCGGTCCATCGCCTCGCCCACGGCAGCACTGTTCGATTCGTCGATCACGAGAGACAGTGTGTCACTAGCGCGACCGAGTGTCGGAACAGCTGTGCTTCAGTCGGGGGTGAAGACGGTCCTGCTACTTCCCGAAGCTGAAGTTGCTGTCGTCGGTCGCGGTGTTCAGCGCGGCGAGCAGATCCACATGCATACGACTCTTGATCCCGGCCAGGTTCGCACCTCGGGTGCTCGTCAGCGCCGCCGCCTTCGCGACCGCGTCGGACACCAGCGACTCCTCCGATGCCGTCGCCTCGACGATTCCGGCGGCAACGGCGTCGGCTCCGCCGTAGCGGCGACCGGTCGTCATGGCCTCGACGGCGGTCTGCTTGGGAAGCCGGGAGTTGATCAGAGCAGACATCCCCACGGTGAACGGCATGTTCAGGTTCACCTCGGGCAGGCAGTAGAAGCCGCGATCGACGCGTTGGATGCGGAAGTCGTGGGAGGTGGCGAACATCGCGCCTGCGCCGAATGCGTGCCCCTGCACAGCCGCGACGGTGGTCATCGGGAAGGCGAGCAACCGGGTGTAGAGAGTGTGCACGCGGTCGAGGTACCAGGTGATCTTGTCCAGGTTGGCGAACAGCAATCGGTGTCGAGACCGTTGCTGTAGAACTTGCCTGCCGACGTGGTGACCAGCGCCGCCGGGCCGGTCGAGGCCTCGACCTCGTCCAGCAACGCATGCACGGCGTCGATCCAGTCCGGATGCAGTCGGTTCTCCGGATTGTCCGAGCCGTTCTCGGCACCGAGGAACAGGATGTGGACGTCGCCGTCGCGTTCGAGGTATGGCATGCAGCGGATACTACTCGGGGGTAACTTGCTGGTGGCAACCTCTGTCGGTCGCACATCCGTGGCGACGATCTCCTACTGTTGTTCATCGTGGCAACCACCGACGCACATGCGACCGACCCCGTGACCGATCCCGAGGGTGCCGCGCGCACCGCCGCCGACGCACTCGCCGCAGCAACCGGAGTCGACACGCACACCGTGGCCATCGTCCTCGGCTCCGGATGGCAGGCGCAGCCGACGTGTTCGGCTCCCCCACCGCAACCGTGCCGCATGGCCGACCTA
>NZ_BAOX01000448.1:0-2729 GCF_000813105.1 Rhodococcus sp. BS-15
TGATTCGAGAATCGAACGGTGGCGGTCGGCAGTTGCGTCGTCCAGGCGGCCGGCCAGGCGGCCCAGCTCGGCGGCGAACACCAGACCGACCGACACCGCGGCACCGTGACGCCAGCGGTACTGCTCCCGCCGCTCGATCGCGTGCGCGAGCGTGTGCCCGTAGTTCAGGATCTCGCGCAGGTTCGACTCGCGCAGATCGGCCGCCACCACCTTCGCCTTGACCTCGACCGAGCGCCTGATCAACTCCGGCAGAACGTCGCCGGTCGGATCCAGCGCCGCAGCAGGATCGGCCTCGATGATGTCGAGAATCTTCGGATCCGCGATGAACCCGGTCTTGATCACCTCGGCCATGCCCGAGACGATCTCGTTCTTCGGCACGGTCTCGAGCGTCGCCAGATCGATCAACACGGCGGCCGGTTCGTGGAACGAGCCGACGAGGTTCTTGCCCGCATCGGTGTTGATGCCGGTCTTGCCGCCCACGGCCGCGTCGACCATGGCCAGCAGCGTGGTCGGGACGTGCACGATACGGACGCCGCGCATCCAGGTCGCTGCCACGAATCCGGCCAGGTCCGTTGCCGCTCCGCCGCCCAGACTGACGATCGCGTCGCTGCGAGTGAGACCGATTCGGCCGAGGACTTCCCAGCAGAACCCCGCCACAGCAAGGTCCTTGCCGTCCTCGGCATCCGGGATCTCGATGCGGTGAGCGTCGATTCCCTTGTCCGCCAACGCAGCTCGGACAGCATCCGCGGTCTCTGCCAGCGGAGGCTGGTGGAAGATCGCCACGGTGGCCGTTCCGGCGAGCTCGTCGACGAGGTCCGTCAACAGACCTCGGCCGATGATCACCGGATACGGGTTGCAGTCTCGACCTGGACGCGCACTGGCTCTGTCATCGAATCACCTTCATCTACTGGGGGTTTTTCTCGTTCGCATCGCGCCCGGGAACAGGGGCGATCGCCGTCAGCTTCGCCACCAACTGGCCTACGACCCGCGCGGGGCTGCGACTGTCGGTGCGCACTCGCACCGTGGCGACCGAACGATAGAGAGGTCGCCGATGACGCATCAGTTCCTGGTACTTCGCACGCGGGTCGGGACCGGCGAGCAGCGGCCGAACCGTATTGGCGCCGGTACGCCGAAGCCCTTCGGCCACACTGATTTCCAGGTACACCACGGTGTGCCCGGACAGCAAGGCGCGGGTCGCGGGCGACAACACAGCACCACCACCGAGGGAGACGATTCCATCGTGCGAGGCCAGAGCACCGGCGACTATCCGCTCCTCGATCTGCCGAAAAGCCGGTTCGCCGTCGCGGCTGAAGATGTCGGCGATCGTACGACCGGTGTCTCGCTCGATGGCCACATCGGTGTCGAACAGATCCAGGTCGAGAGCCTGTGCCAGCCGTCGACCGATCGTCGACTTCCCTGCTCCCGGCGGTCCGACGAGGACCGCGTACGGGGTCATCGTGGAGGTCGGGCGGCGGTGCCCTTCACGTAGTGGTCGACGTTGCTCGTCGTCTCCGCCAGCGAGTCCCCACCGAACTTCTCCAACGCTGCCTGCGCGACCACAAGGGCGACCATGGTCTCGGCCACGACACCGGCGGCCGGAACCGCGCAGACGTCCGAGCGCTGATGAATGGCCACTGCCTCGTCGCCGGTCGTCATGTCGACCGTCGCCAACGCGCGCGGAACCGTCGAGATGGGCTTCATCGCCGCCCGCACTCGCAGTGCCTCACCATTGGTCATACCGCCCTCGATGCCGCCTGCACGGTTGGTCGAGCGCAACACACCGTCCGGGCCGGGCTTGATCTCGTCGTGGGCGACGCTTCCGCGTCGACGCGCGGTCTCGAAACCGTCCCCGATCTCGACCCCCTTGATGGCCTGGATACCATCAGTGCCGCGGCGAGTCTGGCGTCGAGCTTGCGTTCTCCGGAGACGAACGATCCGAGGCCGACGGGGAGGCCGTGCACGACGACCTCGACGACGCCGCCGAGGGTGTCGCCGTCCTTCTTCGCGGCCTCGATCTCGGCGATCATCGATTCTTCGGCGGCTTTGTCGAAGGCGCGAACCGGAGAGGCGTCGATCGCGTCGAGATCGGCACCTGCGGGCGGCGGTCCGACGTAGGGGTCGGATGCGCCGATGGAGATCACATGGGACACGACCTCGACGCCGAACGCCTGCTTCAGGAACAGACGGGCGACAGTGCCGATGGCGACCCGGGCGGCCGTCTCACGGGCGCTGGCGCGTTCGAGAACCGGACGAGCGTCGTCGAAGCCGTACTTGAGCATTCCCGAGAAGTCGGCGTGGCCGGGCCGCGGCCGTGTCAACGGAGAGTTGCGCGCGAGATCCGCGAGCACTGCATCGTCGACGGGGTCGGCCGACATCACCTGCTCCCACTTGGGCCACTCCGTGTTGCCGACCTCGATCGCGACCGGCCCGCCCATGGTGCGTCCGTGTCGGACACCGCCGGTGAGGGTCACTTTGTCGGCCTCGAACTTCATGCGGGCACCACGGCCGTAGCCGAGGCGACGGCGAGCGAGTTGAGAGGCAATGTCGTCCGAGGTCACCTCTACTCCCGCGACCATTCCTTCGAGGATGGCGACGAGAGCGGGTCCGTGGGATTCTCCGGCAGTTATCCAGCGCAGCACTCGAACATCTTTTCACGCCAGGGACGCCGCGGATGCCAGCAGGGTGGCCGCGCACATGGACGGGCCGTGCGGGATGCGGGCTCGCCGGTG
>NZ_BAOX01000447.1:0-2735 GCF_000813105.1 Rhodococcus sp. BS-15
GCGTCGGGGCCCGGCGCGATGGTCTCGGCCAGCTCGCGCCTGGACCGTCGGACGGAGTAGCCGTCGAGCACGCGGGCAACGGTCATCGGCGACGCCGACGGATCGGATATCACGCCGTGCCGCTGCGGTCCGCGCAACGTCCACCATTCGGCGGAATCGGCGATCTCCGACGCCGCGAGGGCCTCGCCGAGCTGCACTCCGAACGATGCGAGTGTGGCGTCGAGTTCGATCACCAGCGCTTCGACGTCGAGCAGATGCGGTGTTCTGGCGGTTCGATCGAGCCTGTCGTCGACGAACACCGCCATGACTGCCGGGATGTTCTCCATCGCGCAGTAGCCGGCCAGGTAGCCGATGACGTCGAGCATCTCCGGGGTCGCGCGGGTGTGACTGCCTGCGCGCCGATCGATGTGTTCGCCTGCCAGGACGAGGTCGTGACGCATCGTGGGTCCGACGCAGGCACCGCCGTCCTTGACCGCGATGAGCACCATCGATCGATGCGGGTGGAACCCGAGCATGGCCGGCACGGCTGCCATCAGGTCGCTCGCGTGGCCGAGGCGAACGCGATGGCGGAAGTCGAAGTTGTCGTGTGAGTTCGTCGGTGTGTACATACCGGAGAATCCTGGCCGGGGTCCCGACGACCGACCGAGTCTCGACCTGGGCTTTCGTATTGCCCTGTGGAGAACTGCCGTGTTGTGGATCAATCGTGTCGCCGGAGCTGTGGACGACCGATTCGTGTCGGTGCCGTCTGCTAGGGCTCCGTCAGCTCTGGCCGACCTTCTGGACTGCCGCGGTGAACAGCTCGTCGAGGGTCATCGCATCGGGCGTGCCCGAGCCGAACGACATGAACGTGGCCGACACTCGCACTCCGTCGATCTGGGCCATCAACGTCAGCATCGATTGGGTGACGGCGTCGCCGCCTGCTCCCGATGCAACGGTCTGGCGGACGGCCAATGTGTCGTCCGCATCGATGGGCGGGGGCGGTGTCAGAGTGGAGGTCACCGTCGAGGTAGCGCCGGACTTGGTTGCGGTCACCTCACCGCACTCTTCGAGTTGCTCCTTGCGCGCCGAGAGCGGTTCGTCCACTGCGGTCAACTCGATCGAGATGGTGGATCGGCTGTCGTTGTCGGTGCCGACGATCATGGCCGTGCCCGTCGGGCCGAAGTCCTGGTCGGCGGGCTTGCATCCTGCCGGGCTGACTTCTGCGCCGGCAGGTATTCCGCTGAGATCGGGTGCGGCTTGCGAGATCGCCTGCTGGGGCAGCACCAGGCGTCGTACGGTGCCGGGAAGCTGGACGGGTCGATGAGCAGTCTGTTCAGATCCACGCCGGACTGCGGCGACGAGGTAGCGGCACCCGCGCTGGGCTCGGGAGTGCCGGTGACGGTGGAGCTGCAACCGGCCAGCACGAGAGCTGCGATCGCCGCCGAGGTCACGGCGATGGACAGGCGGGTTCTGCGTGCGGCGGGGCTCACAAGACGTCCTCTTCGGGTCGTGGGACGCCGCAGCACACGCTCCGGCGTCCCACCACTGTCTCATTACGACCACCTCGAACGCGGCAGGCGACCTACCGCAGTGTCGCGAAGTCAGCTGCCGCGGGCGATCCACTCCTCGAGGTGCGGTGCTTCGTCGCCGATGCGCGTGCCGTCGCCGTGCCCGGTGTTGACTCGGGTGTCGACAGGAAGCGCGAAGAGCCGATCACGGATGGACCCGATGATGGTCGGGAAATCCGAGTACGACCGCCCGGTGGCGCCCGGACCGCCGGAGAAGAGGGTGTCGCCGCTGAACAACTCCTTCGCTTCCGGCAGATACAGGCACGTCGATCCCGGTGAATGTCCGGGCGTGTGCAACGCCATGATGTCGGTTCCGGCCACGGTGATGCGCTGACCGTCTTCGAGGGCCGAGTGCCCGACGCCCGGGTGCGTCTGTTCCCACAGCATCTCGTCGGCTGGATGCAGCAGAATCGGCGCGTCCAGGGTGTCCGAGAGTTCGGGTGCCACGGTCACGTGGTCGTTGTGTCCGTGGGTGCAGATGACGGCCTTGACGGTCCGGCCTGCGACCGCGTCGACGATCGGGGCCGCGGTGTGTGCTGCGTCGACGATCACGACCTCGTCGTCGTCACCGATGAGCCAGATGTTGTTGTCGACGTCCCAGGTGCCACCGTCGAGGCTGAACGTGCCCGAGGTGACGACATTCTGGACGCGGAACTGCCCGCTCACAGGACCACCACGGAACGCAGGACGCGTCCCTCGTGCATTGCGGTGAAGGCTGCCTCGACGTCGTCGATGGTGATGCGCTCGGTGACGAACTTCTCGAGCGGCAGACGGCCCTGCTGGTACAGATCCACCAACTGCGGGAAGTCTCGCTCGGGCAGGCAGTCTCCGTACCAGGAGGACTTGAGAGATCCGCCGCGTGAGAAGAAGTCGATCAGCGGCATCTCGAGGGTCATCTCCGGTGTCGGTACGCCGACGAGCACCACGGTTCCGGCGAGATCGCGTGCGTAGAACGCCTGCTTCCAGGTCTCGGGGCGACCGACGGCGTCGATGACCACGTCGGCACCGAACCCGCCGGTCAGCTCCTGCACGGCCTCCACTGCGTCCGCCACCGAGGAGTCGACGGTGTGGGTGGCTCCGAGGCCGAGTGCCCATTCGAGCTTGCCCGGGTCACGGTCGACCGCGATGATCGTCGAAGCGCCGGCCAGGCGTGCTCCTGCGATCGCGGCATCGCCGACGCCACCGCAG
>NZ_BAOX01000446.1:0-2736 GCF_000813105.1 Rhodococcus sp. BS-15
TGGGGCCAGCAGGACCGTATCCCCCGGCGCGGCGAGTTCGGCCGCATGGGCCGCGACCGCCCGCATCACCGCATCAGCATCTTCAGCACCATGAGTCACACCAGCATCGTCTCCCGAAGGAAGCCTGACGACCGGAACATCGGGCGCGTGTCGCGCTAAAGCCTCTGCGATCTGCATCCCATCGCGTCCGAGGACGACCGCAGCCACGAGCCGATCGGCGATCTCGACCACCAGATCGTCGATCAGCGCACCCTTCAACAGCCCACCCGCGATCCACACGACGCGATCGTGCGCCGAGATCGAGGAGCGAGCGGCGTGCGGGTTCGTCGCCTTCGAATCATCGATGAACGTCACCCCGCCGAGCTCGCGCACCACCGCCGCACGATGCGGTCCCACCCGATAGGTCTGCAGCCCCACCCGAACATCGCCTGCCTGCACGCCGATCGAACGAGCCAGCGCGCCTGCCGCGAGCGCATCGAGGACACCGGACGGGCCGCTCGGCTCCACGTCGTCCGCAGCGAGTAAATCGACGTTCTCGCCGAACGCGTTGTCGACGAGCATCCCTGCCCGCACTCCCAGCTCACCCGACGCCGGCTCACCCAACCGGAAACCGACGACGGTCGCCGCCACAGACCCGGCCGACAAGCCGGCCGCCCTGGAGTCGTCGAGACCGACCACCGCAACATCGCCGCTCAACGCACGAGCCTTGGCCTGGACGTAACCATCCATACCGCCGTGCCAATCGAGATGGTCCTCGGCGATGTTGAGCACCACCCCCGCTGCCGGACGCACCGACGGAGCCCAGAACAACTGGAACGACGACAACTCCACAGCGAGCACACTCGGATGTGGGGTACCGCGCAACGCGTCGGCGACGGGGAGTCCGATGTTGCCGCAGGCCACCGATTCGATGCCGGCGCGTCGAGTATCGACGCCAGCATCGAGGTGGTGGTCGTCTTTCCGTTGGTACCGGTGACCACCAGCCAGCGAGTCCGGGGTCCGTACAGCTCGGCCCGGTCCACGTGCCAGGACAACTCGACATCGCCCCACACCGGAATACCCTGTTTCGTGGCGGCCGCCAACACCGGAGAGTCGGGACGGAAACCGGGACTGGTGACGACGAGCGAGAACTTTTCGAGCGCCGCGGGATCGGCGAGCAGGTCGTCCTGCAGCACCACCGCAGCACCGGAGTTCGACGCCTCGTCCAGCGCGGCGCGATTCGAGTCGGTTACCGTGACGACGGCACCGAGATCCAGCAGTGGTTGCACGACAGCGAGTCCCGAGATGCGGGCTCCGGTCACCAGCACCGAACTGCCACGCAACCAGATCAGATCGGTCCGAGAGTCGTGCACAGATTCATCCATGCCCTATCCGCCGACAGCAGCGAGATACTCGCTGTAGAACAGGGCGAGTCCGACGGCCGACGAGATGGCGGCCAACAACCAGAACCGGATGATCACCGTCGTCTCGGCCCATCCGGCCAGCTCGAAGTGATGATGGAACGGTGCCATGCGGAAGACGCGTCGGCGACTGGATCGGAACACCGCGACCTGGATCACGACCGACGCGGCCTCGGCGACGAACAGCGCACCGATGACCACCATGATCAGCTCGGTCTTGGTCACCACCGACAGGCCTGCGATCAGACCGCCGAGGGCCAGGGATCCGGTGTCACCCATGAAGATCTTGGCCGGCGCGGCGTTCCACCACAGGAAGCCGATGCAGGCGCCCGCGGCCGACGCACAGACCAGGGCCAGGTCGAGGGGGTCTCGAACGTCGTAGCAGCCGGGGGCAGGCCCGGCTGGGCCTGCGCACGCCTGGCGGTACTGCCAGAAGGTGATGACGGTGTAGGCACCGAGCACCAGAGTCATGGACCCGGCAGCGAGTCCGTCGAGTCCGTCGGTGAGGTTGACCGAGTTGGACCACGCGATGACGAGCAGGCAGATGAAGAACACGAAGACCACCGCGGACATCGACCAGGTGGCGATGTCACGAACGTACGACAGTTGGGTGCTGCCCGGGGTGAGCCCGCTCTCGCTGCGGAACTGCAACACCAGGATCGCGAAGAGCACGGCCGCCGTTATCTGACCGACGTACTTGCCGGTGGCGTTCAGTCCCAGGTTGCGCTGTTTGCGGATCTTGATGAAGTCGTCGAGAAAGCCGACGAGACCGAGCACCGTGGTCAGGCCGAGAACGAGCAGGGCCGAGGCCGACGGACCGTCTGCGTCGTAGCCGATGCCGATCAGGTGCGAGCCCCAGTAGCCGGCCCAGATGCCGACCAGAATTGCGACGCCGCCCATTGTCGGTGTGCCCCGCTTGGACTGGTGACTCGCCGGTCCCTCCACTCGAATCTCCTGGCCGAAGCCCTGTTTCGAGAAGGTCTTGATCAGCACCGGGGTCAGCAGGATCGCGACCGCGAGTGCGATACCTCCGGCGAACAGGATCTGCCTCACTGCTCACCCTCCGGAGTGCCGTTCGACGCATCGGCCAGCAGGGCGTCTGCGACGGTCCACATCGCCCCGGACTGCGAGGCCTTCACCAGCACGATGTCGCCTGGACGCACCTCCTCGTGCAGTACGTCGATCGCCGATTCCCGGTCGGGCACCAGCATCGATTCCTCGCCCCACGAACCCTCCATGACCGCACCCTGGTGCAGCGCCCGAGTGGGACGGCCGGTGTCGACGATGATCAGGCGATCGACGTCGAGGCGGACGGCGAGCCGGCCGATCGCGTCGT
>NZ_BAOX01000445.1:0-2742 GCF_000813105.1 Rhodococcus sp. BS-15
ACCCCGACATGGCCGAGCAGGTCGAACGCATGGCCAAAGCGGTGCCGCCCGAGGCGCTGCTGAAGAGCATCGAGGCAATCCTCGAATGTCGAGAGTCGTTGGCAGTCAACGCAAAGCCGAAGTTCGCGATCTATGCGATGGTGGCGACGCTCGGAGATGTCCTGCGCTAGAAGCAGGCCCGCATCGAGGCTCGGGGGAGGGCGATTTTAGTTTCGACCTGATGCTCCGTTAGACTCACCAACGCCGAAAGGCACGCCGCCTTAGCTCAGTCGGTAGAGCATTTCACTCGTAATGAAAAGGTCAAGAGTTCGATTCTCTTAGGCGGCTCAGAGGCCAAGAAGCCCCTCACCAGCAGGAACCGGTGAGGGGCTTTTTCGTGTTCTGCTCCGGTACGCGTCAGGCCGGCTGATGTGGTGGTGCCGCGCTCGCGAGCGTGATTCTCGGCTGACCTTTCCACGTCGATCAGCCGGCCCGTGAGGTAAGCGCTGACGGTCTCCCGATCGTCGTTGTATGGTTGCTGCCGACTCTGACAGGTACCGCTTGTGGTACCTGTACCGAAAATGGTACCGTTTCGCGCTGAAGGCGACTTCCCGCGCAACGCGGGGTCAAACAGAAGGAAGTTGCCCGCGCAAGGCGGGCCGCACACGTCCGACGGCGACCGCCATCGCCACGGACCGGAGGAACCGAGACCCAATGTCAGCCATCACTCGCACCGAAGCCCGCAAGAGTCTGTTCCCGCTTGTCGAACAGGTCGTAGAGGATCACACCCCCGTGGAGATCGTCTCCAAGGGAGGCAATGCGATTCTCATGTCGAAGGCCGACTACGACGCGATGATCGAGACCGCGTATCTCTTGCGCAGTCCCGCCAACGCAACGCACCTACTGAAAAGCATGGAGCAGGCCCGCCGCGGGGAGGTGAAGCCCAGAAAGCTGGCCGAATGACCGAAGTCCGATTCACCGAAGAAGGATGGGACAGCTATACGTCCTGGACCGTCGTCGACGAGAAGATGCTCGCCCGCATCAACAAACTGATCGACGCGGCTCTGCGCGACCCATACGCCGGGATCGGCAAGCCCGAGCCCTTGAAATATGCTCTGGCCGGGGCATGGTCACGACGAATCGACACCGAACACCGGCTCGTCTACGTGCCTCCCAGCGAAGACAATCCAGACCTCGTCATCGTGTCGGCGAGATACCACTACTGACATATCTCGGCACCAGGGCATTGATCCTCTGATCGGAGCGACAGCGCTGGATCGACCTGTTCTCCGCGTCGTTCCTGCAAAATCGGTTCATGCGAACTGACGAGGTGCACAGCGCTCGTGACTTGATGACGGCCATCGTCACCACCGGCATCGGTGGCTACGACAAGCTCGTCGTGTCCGAGGTGCCGAGACCCATGCCGGGTCCGGGGGAGGTGCTTGTTCGCGTCTTGGCAGCAGGGATGAACAACACCGAAATCAACACGCGCATGGCTGGTACTCCGACGGCGGGTGGAACGAGGCGACGCCGTTTCCGCTGATTCAGGGCACGGACTGCTGCGGGTTCGTGTGTCCGAGTCCCGGGACGGACGAATCCTTCGTCGGTAGGCGGGTCCTGGTTCGGTCATGCATGCGTGTCGACGGCTTCTCGTCGGGCGAGACGCGTTGGTTGGGTTCGGACATGGACGGCGCGTTCGCCCAGTTCGTCGTCGTTCCGGCAAACGAGGTCTTTCCGGTCGATTGTGATTGGACCGACGCCGAGCTGGCGACGATTCCGTGTGCATACGGCACGGCGGAGAACATGATCGCTCGCGCGGGGGTGCGTCGAGGGTCGACGGTGCTGATCACCGGCGCGTCGGGCGGAGTCGGTTCTGCCGCAGTGCAACTCGCTGTTCGGCGCGGCGCACGGGTGATCGGTGTCGCGAGCCGTGCCAAACACGAGCAGCTTCGCGAACTCGGCGTCGACGAGGTCTACGGGCGCGACGCGGATCTGGTGGACGCCCTCGGCACGCGCAGCTCGATGTGGTGGTCGACAACGTCGCAGCCGACGGTTTCGGTCCTCTGCTCGACGTCCTCGTTCGTGGGGGAACGTACGTATCCTCGGGTGCGATCGCGGGACCCATCGTCGCGTTGGATCTACGGACGATGTACCTGAACGACCTGACGCTCTTCGGCTGCACAGCGTGGGACGAGGACGTGTTTCCGAACCTGGTGTCGTACATCGAAGCCGACGAGATTCATCCCTTGGTGGCCGAGTCCTTTCCGCTCGAGCAGATCGCGGTGGCGCAGCAGCGCTTCTTGGAGAAGGACCACGTCGGCAAGTTCGTGCTCGTTCCTCCGCTGGTTCTCGACCACGCTTGATTCCCAGGCACACTGGATGGAGTGTTCGCCTCCCTCGCTCCGGCTCGCCGTCGCCTCGTGTTCGTCTTACTCGCTCTCGTTCTGGTCGGGATCGTCGCGGCTGTGGCGGCCTTCGTCGCATCACGTCCCGCAAGCGACACCGTCGCGAGCGTCGACCAGTCCGTGCCCGGCCCGGTGCTGCTGATCCCCGGATTCGGCGGATCCACCGACTCGCTGGACGTGCTCGCGGCCGAACTACGGGAGGCCGGCCGCGACGCCACCGTGGTCACCCTGCCCGACGGTGGCGTCGGCGATCTGACCGTGCAGGCGCAGACCCTGCGCGACGCCTCGACGCGGCTCTGACTCGGACGGGAGCGACCTCGGTCGACGTCGTCGGGTATTCCGCCGGCGGAGTGGTGGC
>NZ_BAOX01000444.1:0-2741 GCF_000813105.1 Rhodococcus sp. BS-15
GACGACGGTGCCGCCCGGGGCACCGGCCGTCGGAAACGTCGAGGTCGTCTCGCAGCTGACCGGACCGGGATCGGAGAACCGCACCGACAAGCGCTGGCAGGTCGACGGCACCGACCTCGGTATCATGTGGGAGAGCAAGCCCGGCGAGGTCGCGGTGGCGTTCGGCGATTCGTTCGGCAAGGGTTGGGAATTCGGCGTCGTCGGCGGTGACGACTGGCGTTCGAACGCACTGGGACACAGCACCGACACCGACCTCTCCGACGGTATGACCCTCGATTCGATGGTGCAGGACTCGCGTTGTCACGCAGCCGAACTGCTGCCCTCGCGCAAGATCAAGAACTGGGAGACCACGGTCATCCCCACCTCCGGGTTCGCGATCGACGACCGGCAGTACATGTCGTACATGTCCATTCGGCGCTGGAGCACGATTCCCGGTATGTGGTGGACCAACTACGGCGGCATCGCCTACTCGGACGACAACGGTTCCACCTGGGTCAAGGACGAGCATGCCAAGTGGGACAACGTCTTCGGCTTCTCCAAGTTCCAGGTCTCGACGATGGTGCCGGCGGGGGAGTACGTCTACATGTTCGGCACCGTCAACGGTCGCGCCGGTCAGGTGGGGCTCGCGCGCGTCCCGAAGGCGGACGTGCTGAACAAGACTGCCTACCAGTACTGGGTGAACGGCACCTGGGCACCCGTCGGATCGAACGAGGCCACCCCCATCGCCGACGGTATGGCCGGGGAACTGTCGGTCCATCACGACGAGGCCCGTGGCCTGTGGCGGATGACGTACCTCGATCCGCTGCGTGGCGAAATCGTTCTGCGCGAGTCCAATTCGCCGCAGGGACAGTGGACCGCGCCGACCACCCTGATCGACACCGCCGAGTACCCGAAGACCTATGGCGGCTTCATTCACCCGTGGTCGACGGCGAACGAGCTGTACTTCACCGTCTCGGAGTGGGACAGCTACAACGTGTATCTGGTCAAGGCCGAGCTTCGCTCGTCGTGAGCGGAAACTCGTAGTGGGCTACGAACTTCCGCGCACGTGCGGGGGACGCGCCTAGTGCGTGGGCCACCACTCGAGCAGTGCGGCCTCGGCTTCCTCGCGGGACAGCGGTCCCCGATCGAGGCGCAGTTCTTTCAGGAACTTCCATGCCTTGCCCACGTCGGGTCCGGCCGGGATGTTCAGCAACTCCATGATCGCGTTGCCGTCGAGATCGGGCCGCACCCGAGCCAGGTCCTCCTGCTCGGCAATTCGAGCGACGCGTTCTTCCAGGTCGTCGTAGGTGGCCTGCAGCGCAGCAGCTCGGCGCTTGTTCCTCGTGGTCGAGTCGGCGCGAACCAGCTTGTGCAGCTTGGGAAGTAGCTCGCCGGCATCGGTTGCGTAGCGGCGGACGGCAGAGTCGGTCCACTGGCCCTTGCCGTAGCCGTGGAAACGCAGATGCAGAAACACCAGATGCGAGACGTCCTCGATCATCTTCTTCGAATACTTCAAGGCGCGCATACGCTTTCGCACCAGCTTGGCACCGACTACCTCGTGGTGATGGAAGCTGACTCCGCCGCCCGGCTCGTTTCGTTTGGTATCGGGCTTGCCGATGTCGTGCAGCAGTGCGGCCCAACGCAATACGAGATCGGGATCGCCGTCCTCGAGATCGATCGCCTGCTTGAGCACCGTCAGCGAGTGCGTGTACACGTCCTTGTGCTGGTGATGCTCGTCGATCTCGAGCTTCATGTTGGGCACCTCGGGAATGATGCGCTGCGCCAGACCCGTCTCGCACATCACGTCGATGCCGTCGATCGGGTGCGCGCCGAGGATCAACTTGTCCAGCTCCACCTGGATTCGCTCGGCGGTGATGCGGTCGATCTGATCGGCCATGTCCTCGATGGCTCGGTGCACCCGAGGCATCAGCGAGAATCCGAGCTGAGAGACGAACCGCGCGGCCCGCAGCATGCGCAGTGGATCGTCTCCGAACGACACCTCCGGTGCCGACGGGGTGTCGAGAACGCCCTCGAGCAGCGCGTCCATACCGCCGAGCGGATCGACGAACTCCTGCCCGCCGTCTGCTCCGAGACGTACTGCCATGGCGTTGACGGTGAAATCGCGTCGAACGAGATCTTCTTCGAGGCTGTTGCCGTACTGCACCTCGGGATTGCGGGAGACCTGATCGTAGGAGTCGGTGCGATAGGTGGTGATCTCGATCGTCTGGCCGTCCTTGGCCGCACTGATGGTGCCGAACGCGATGCCGGTGTCCCACTGATGGTCCGCCCAGCCCGAGAGCAACGCCTGAACCTCCTCGGGCCTGGCGTCGGTGGTGAAATCCAGATCGGTTCCGAGTCGACCGAGAACTGCGTCGCGCACCGTGCCGCCGACGAGAAAGAGCTCGTGCCCCGCCGCAGCGAACAGGGCGCCGAGCGGAGTCAACACCGGAGCGAGTTCGCGCAGCGTCACTGCAGCTCCCGCCAGCAGCCTCTCCCGGCGGGCATCGGTGTGCTCGGCGGAAACGGAGGACAGGGACTGATCGGCCACGGTGGGAGAGCCTACTTGCGCCGAGCCGATCGATTGTCCCGGCCTTCACCCCGCGGTGCGGCACGGTAGAAGAGTGCGCACAGGCAACTAGTATGGATCGGGTGTCTGCTGCCGAACGTGCGAACAGGAGCCGCCGCAACCCGCGGCGGCGTCAGGCACGCGCCGACACCGAAGCACCCAAGCTGCGGACCGTCCGCGAAACCTCGGCGGGAGA